>JBEKGQ010000055.1:0-16514 GCA_050012715.1 Polyangiaceae bacterium | reverse complement strand
CGAATCTCGGTCTGAATCGCCTGGACCGAGACTCGACGCCACCGGGTCTCTGTCCGAGGCGCTTGGACCGACATTCGGCGCCGCGGGATCCCTCTCCGAGCCGCCCGGACGGACATTCGACGCCGCCGGATCCCGGTCCGCGACGCTCCGGTTCGAATCCGCTAGTGTCGTCGGCCTCCCGATGGGCGCCTCCGCGAGCCAGCCGCATCGAATGATCGCGGTCCTGAAGCTTCCGAAGAACAACGTGCCGCAAATCGTCACGTCCGTGATGCACGTCGTCGACTCGATGACGGACAACCCCTGGTTTCCGTCGCCTCGCCCGCCCCTGGCGACGGTGCAAGCCGCCGTCGACGCGCTCGCGAAGGCGCAGGCGGCGACGCTGTCGAGGACGGTGGGCACGATCGCGACGCGCGATGCCCGGCGCCTCGACCTCAGGTCGGAGCTCGATCTCCTGACGGCGTACGTCCAGGCCGTCGCCGACGCGAACCCGGACCAGGCGGCGAGCATCATCGAGAGCGCGGGCATGTCGGTGAAGCGGCGTAGCGGGCCTCCGGGTCGGGTGTTCGCCGCCCGCCGGGGGCCGCGCGCGGACTCGATCGTCCTCGTCGCCCCGAAGGCTGGCAACCGCGCATCGTACGAGTGGGCTTACCGCGTCGACGCCGACGACGCCGCGTGGACCCTCTGGGCGACGACGAACAGCGCGACGACGACCGTCACCGGGTTGAAACCGGGCGCGCGCATGCTGTTCCGTTACCGGGCCTCGGTGAAGAACGTCTGGAGTGACTGGAGCAACCCGATCGCCTGCGTCGTGGGCTGAGTCGGTCCGTTCACCGCGACGCCGCCTTCGCCGCGCGGGGCCCGATGCGCGTCAGGAACGTCTCGGGCACGAGGCGCTTCAGCGCCGCGATGGCGCGGGCCTCGCGGTGCGGGAAGACGTAGAGGTCGCCCTTCTCGCAGGCGCGGAGGGCCCGCCTCGCCACTTCGCTCGCCTGCACCGACGTCCGCTTCATGATCTTCTCGATCGCGTCGGGCGACACCTCGGTCGACGACGACCGCGCGTTCTTCGCGATGTTCGTCGCGAAGAAGAAGGGACAGAGGACGCTGACGCCGACGCCCGTCCCCGACAGCTCGCCCGCGAGCGTCTCGCTCAGCGCCACGACGGCCGCCTTGGTCACGTTGTAAGGGCCCATCTGCCCCCCGCACGCGAACGCCGCGATCGACGCCACGTTGAGCACGTGCCCGCGGCCACGGCGCTTCATCTCGGGGAGAAAGAGGTGGCACCCGTAGATGACCCCCCACTGGTTGATGCCCGTGATCCACTGCCAGTCCTCGATCGGGATCTCGCCCACCGCTCCGCCGACCGCGACCCCCGCGTTGTTGATCAGCAAGTCGACGCCCGCGAGCCACTCCGTCGCCTCCGCGTAGAGCCGCTTCATGTCGTCGAGCTTCGACACGTCGCACCGGAGCGTCCTCGCCGTGCCGCCGCGCTCCGTCACGAGATTCGCCGTCTCCGCGAGCCCCGCCTCGTCGACGTCGGCGAGAAAGACGCGCGCACCGCGATCGGCGAGCTCGAGGGACAGCGCACGACCGAGACCGGAGGCCGCGCCGGTGATCACGCAGGCGGGGGAGGCAGGGAGCATGCGCCCCATGGTCACACCGCTTCGGACACGGACGCCATGTTGAACTCCGTCGAGCGCATCGCCGGGACGCGCAGGCCGCCCGTCACGCGCCACGTCTCGCGGGTCATCGCGTCGCAGTTCTTCAGGAGCGCGAGGACCGACTGGTTGAAGCGGAAGTTCTGCACCGGCGTCGTGACCTTGCCGTCCTCGATCAGGAAGAGCCCGTCGCGGGTGAGGCCCGTCACCGACGCCTCGTGCGGATCGAGCACGCGGATGTAGAAGAAGTGCGTCACGAGGAGCCCGCGCTTCACGCCGCGCACCAGCTCGTCGACCGAGCCCGCGTCGCCGCCGGAGAGGTGCACGTTGCCGAACGGGGTCGGCTCCTTGCCGTGCTTGGCCCCCCAGTAGCGGCTGTAGTGGAGCGCCGAGAGCACCCCGCGGTCGAGCCACGTGACGGCCTTGCGCGGGCTCCCGTCGTCGTCGAACGGGGCGACCGGGATCTCCGGGTCCGCCGGGTCGGAGCGAAGCGTGACGATGGGGCTCCCGATGGCCTCGCCGAGCCGGCTGCCGCCGCCGGGCTTCGTCAGCGCCGAGCGTCCTTCGTCCACGGCGCGCGCCGACAGCGGTCCCCGCAGGAACCCGAGGAGGTCGGCCACCGCCGGCGCCTCGAGGACCACCGTGTACTTGCCGGGGTCGAGCGGGCGCGCGCCCGTCGACCGAAGCGCCTTGTCGGCCGCGGCGCGACCGACGGCCGCCGCGTCGATGGCGCGGGCCTCGTGCGACGCTCGCAGGGCCCACCCCGAGCCGGTCGCGTCCTTCGTCCGCGCCGTCATCGAGAAGGACCCGAACGTCTCCCGGTGCGCCGCCCGCAGGCCCACGCTGTTCGCGAGCACCGTGTCGTCCGCGGACGTACCGAGGTAGCCCGCGCCCTTGAGCCCCGCCTGCCTCGCCGCCGCGATGGCCACCTGCGCGACGAGCGCGCGGGCCTCACTCGTCATCTCGACGATCCCGCGGTCGAAGGCGTCCGGCACCGCGACGTACGACTGCGGGGCCAGGATCGGCACGTACTCCGGGTCCTCGGGGGCGACCCGGGCCATGGCCACCGCCCTCGCGACGAGGGCGTGCGTCGCCGTCTCGTCGGTCTGGTTGCTGGTGACGCTCGCGTGCCGCTTGCCCAGCGCGACCTCCACGACGACCCGCTCGTCGTTCGCGTCGCCGCACGACTCGACCTCGTTCGCGCCGAAGCGCACGTTCGCCGCCCGCGACGTCCCCACCCGCACCGACACCTCGGCCTCGGGGACCATCTTCTTTGCGTCGTCGACGAGACGCGCCGCGATCGCCTCGAGCTCGCTCCGGTCGATCACGACTTGGCTCCCTTCTTCATGTCGAGCACATTGACCCCGCGGAAGCGCGCCACGGGGCACCCGTGGCTCATCGCGTTGGCCTGCGGCGGCTCTCCCTTGCCGTCGTTGAACGAGCCGCCGAGCGTCCACGTCCTCCGGCCGCCGATCATGTCGCACGCGTTCCAGAACTGGATCGAGTTGGCCTGGTACGCGAAGCGCCGGACCGGCCCCGCGATCTTGCCCTTCTTCACCTCGTAGGCGGTCTGCGAGCCGAACTGGAAGTTGTAACGCTGGTGATCGATCGACCACGAGCCGTTGCCGATCGCGTAGACCCCGTCGTCCGTCGCCGCCACGATGTCGTCGAGCGTCACGTCCTTCTCCCCCGGCGCGAGCGACACGTTCGGCATGCGCTGGAACGGGAACGACCGGAAGTCCTGCGCCCAGCTCGTGCCGCGCGAGGCCTTCTCGCCGATGAGGGCGGCCTGCTCGCGCGTCGTCTGGTAGCCGACGAAGATGCCGTCCTTGATGAGGTCCCAGCGCTGCGTCTTCACCCCGTCGTCGTCGTAGCCGCACGTCGCCAGCGCGCCGGGCGTCGTCTTGTCGGCGTAGATCGTCACGAGCGGCGAGCCGATGCGGAGCTTGCCGAGCTTGTCGGGCGTCGCGTACGAAGTGCCGGCGTAGTTCGCCTCCCAGCCGAGCGCGCGATCGAGCTCCGTCCCGTGCCCGATCGACTCGTGGATCGTGAGCCAGAGGTTCGAGGGCGCCAGGATGAGATCCCGCTTGCCCGGCGTCACCGGAGGGGCGCGGAGCTTCGCGACCGCGTCCTCCGCGATGCGCCGCACGCTCGCCTTCAGCGGGCACGCGAGGACGTACTCCCACCCCGCCTGCCACGGCGGGATCGTGTCGTTCACGGCCTCGAACTCCCCGGTCGTCGCGTCGACCGCGGTCGCGCGGAAGCCGGGCGCGATCCGCGTGATCGACTGCTCGATGCGCGAGCCCTCGCTCGACGCGAAGATCTTCCACTCCCCGACCGACTGGACCCACGACTCGGCGTACTTCAGGCCGGGGACGCTCTTCGCGTCGCTCCACAGCGAGAGCAGGAACGCCGCCTTCTCCTCGATCGGGACCGCGAACGGATCGCGCTCGGCGTACGAGCGCCAGTTGTCGGTGACGACGGGCGCCGGGGCGAGCTCCACCGGGCGATCGTTGGCGCGGGCGTTGGCCTTCGCCGCGGCCACCGCGCGGGTCGCGGCGTCCTCCGCGGCGACGCCCTCCACCCGGGCCGTCGCGGCGAAGCCCCACGCGCCGCCCGCGAGCACGCGCACCCCGACGCCATAGCTCTCCTCGTAGTCGACCCCGACGACGTGGTCCTCGCGCGTGTTCAGGTTCTCCCACTGGCGCCGCACGATGCGGGCGTCCGCGTACGTCGCCCCGGCTCGCTTCGCGGCCGCGAGCGCGCGCGCGAGGACGTCGTCGAGGGCGTTCGTCGCCGCCGGCGTCGCCGGGGCGATGGGCGCGCGGCCGGCGCACGCCGAAGAGAGCGCGGCGAGACCCGAGCCGAGGAGGAAGGTGCGTCGGGGGAGCATGGTCGGAGCGCGAGGATAGCCGCAGTTGCGCGCCCCGCGACGCCGCTTCACGCCGAGACGGCGCCGAGCACGCGCGACAGCGTGACGTCCACCTCCGCCGCGAGCGATCCCATGAGGCTCGCCGCCTCGTCGAGCTCCGCGCCGAGCCGCTCGGCGAGGAGGGCGCGAGCCCGCTCGAGCACGTCGGCGCGGATGCGCACGAGGCGCCGCGCGATCGTCGCGCGGTGGACCTGGAAGATGAGCCCGATGGCGTCGATGTTCGCGCCGTCGACGTAGTGGAGGCGGAGGATCGTGCGGTCCTCCTTCGGCAGGGCGGCGAGGGCGGCCTCGAAGGCGCGCGCGAAGGGCTCTCGATACTGCCCGCGCAGGTACTCCACCTCCGGGTCGTCGAGGGCCACGCCCTCGGCGGCGGCGCCGCCCGCGTCGCTCCCGGTCTTGCCGCGCTTGGCGTTGAAGGCGAGGCGCAGGGCGATGACGCGCACCCACGCCGCGAGCGGGACCTCGCCCGTGTAGCGCGCGATGCGCGGCGGGTCGGCGCCCTCGCGCACGAAGAGGCGCACCCGCACCTGCTGGCCGATCTCGCCCCCGAAGGCGGCCGAGGGATCGACCCGCCGGACCATCTCGGGGATGCGCGCGACGATCTCGCCTTCGACGGCGCGGAGCGCGGCGGCGTCCCCGGCAGCGCTCGCGGCCGCGAGGAAGGCGTCGACCGGGTACGGAGGCGAGCGCCGGCCCACGACCTCGAGGTGACGGCGCAGCACCTCCTCGTCGGCGGCGATGCCCGGCCAGCGCGCGCGCGCCTCGCGGACGACGGCGGCGAGGTCGACGTCCCCGGGAGGGCTGGCTTTCGCGTCGGTCATGACCCCCGCCCCCCGAAGCCTACCAAAGGGCGGCTCGGCTTGCCGGCCACGACGCGCTCGTGGCATCCGTAGGAGGTGTGAGCGACGCGAAGCCCTGCCCCGACGAGAGGGAGCTCTACGAGCTGGCGCGCGGCACCATCTCGTCCGGGCGCGGGGAGGCGGTGCGCGATCACATCGGTGACTGCGCCGCGTGCCGCTCGGTCGTCGCCGGGCTCGCCTCGAGCGGGACCCATACACGCGCGCAGGCCGGCGAGGGCGAGCCGTCGCGCTACGAGCTGCAGCGGCTCCTCGGCGCGGGCGGCATGGGCGAGGTGTTCCTCGCGCACGATCGCGTGCTCGATCGGCCGGTGGCGCTGAAGCTCCTGCACGAGGACGGCGCGGCGGCGGACTCGCGCTCGCTCGAGCGCGTGTCGCGCGAGGCGCGCGCCCTCGCGAGCCTCTCCGATCCCAACGTCGTCGCCGTCTACGACCAGGGGGTGCTCGACGGACGGCCCTTCCTGGCGATGGAGTACGTGCGCGGGAAGACGCTGCGCCACTGGCTGGCCGCCGGCCCGCACGCGCTCGAGCGCGTCGTCGACGTGCTGGCGCAGGCGGGGCGTGGCCTCGCCGCGGCGCACGCGATCGGGGTCGTGCACCGCGACTTCAAGCCGGACAACGTGCTCGTCGGCGACGACGGGCGGGCGCGGGTGACGGACTTCGGTCTCGCGCGCGGGATGGCCGAGCCCGCGTTGACCGTCGTCACGGACGTCGCGGTCTCGGGGACGCCCGCGTACGTGTCCCCCGAGAGGCTCGCCGGCACGCCCGCCGACGCGCGCTCGGATCAATACGCCTTCTGCGTCGCGGCCTACGAGGCGCTGCACGGCAAGCGCCCGCCCGCGGGCGCGATCAGCGGCGCGTCCCGGCGGCGGGGCGACCCGCGCCTGGCGCGACTCGACGCCGTCCTCGCGCGCGGGCTCGCCCCGTCGCCGGCGCATCGCTTCGCCTCGATGCGCGACCTCCTAGCGGCGATGGAGGCGGCGAGCCGGACCCGCGGCGCGAGCGTGAGCGCCATCGCGAGCTCGTGGGCGCCGGCCGGTATCGCCGCGGTCTTCGCGGCGACGATCGGGATCCTCGCGGCCGTGCACAAGGAGCCGGCGGCGGCGGGTCCGCCGGCCGCGCTTCACGGTCCCTGCTTCGCGGCGGACGACTGCCCCACGCCGCTCGTGTGTCTTCACTTCGAGGGCAACTTCTGCGGCGCGGCGGGCACGCCGGGGACGTGCGGCTGGCCCGCGGACGGCTGCAACGCGAAGTCGACCCCCGTCTGCGGCTGCGACGGCCAGTACTACGAGAACCAGTGCGAGGCGCACCTGCAGCGCGCGTCCACCGCCTACCGCGGCGCTTGCGTCGAGTGCACCGCGGGGGAAGCGTGCCCCGACGTGCCGACGGGAAAGCGCACGCCGGCGTTCTGCCACGTCGATGCGCGGGCGGACTCGAGGCCCGGCGGCGAGCCCCCGCGCGGTGTGTGCTTGCCGAGGCCGGGCGCGTGCCTGGCGCAGGGGACTCCATCGCCGGTGTGCGGCTGGGACGGGCGCACCTACGCGAGCGCGTGCGAGGCGCGGCTCGCGGGGGTCGACGCCGCGCGCGAGGGGCCGTGCCCGCCGACGACGACGCCGCACCCGCTCGACGTGCCGACCGAGGCGACGCTCGCTCCGGGCGGGCTCGCGATGGGCTTCCCCGACGAGCAGGGGATGGACGCGCGACCGCTCATGAGGCTCGCCGACTGGATCGAGCGCGAGAAGCTGCCGATCTTCTCGCTCCTCGTGTCGCGAAACGGTGTCCTCGTCTACGAGCTCTACACCTCGTCGCTGACGCGCGACGAAGCGCACTACCTCATGGCCGCGACCGAGGTCGTCACCTCGGCGCTCGTGGGGGCCGCGATCGATCGCCACCTCGTCGGACCGCCGGAGACGTCGGTCGCCGACGCGCTGCCCGCGAAGGTCTTCCCGGGGGCCGCGTCGCGCGAGCGCTTCCGCCCGGTGACCATCGGCGACGTGCTCGCGATGTCGGCGGTCGAGCAGGCCACGCCGCCGCGCGACAGCTCCGACACGGCGAAGAAGCGGCAGAAGGAGTTCACGAAGAGCCCCAACCGCGCGCGCTTCGCCCTGGCCCAGTCCGTCGTGAGCAAGCCCGGCGCGACGTTCCAGGTCACCGACTACACGCCGATGATCGCCGCCGCCATCGTCGAGTACGCGACCGGCAAGACGGCGCTCGATCTGGCGAACGAGTGGCTCTTCGGGCCGATGGGCTTCGAGCACGTCGAGTGGATGCACGAGGACCGCGCGGGGCTCGACAGCGGGGGATACGGCCTGCGCCTGCGGCCGATCGACATGCAGAAGCTCGGCGTCCTCTACCTTCGCCAGGGCGAGTGGGAGGGCAAGCGGCTGCTCTCGCGCGAGTGGGCCCTCCGCTCCTTCACGCCGTGGATCAAGAGCTCCGGGCGCCGGGCGGAGCCCGACTACGGCTGGTACTGGTGGGCGTACAACTACGGCGAGCAGATCCCCGGGCCTTCGCGGCCCGCGCGGAGCTGGCTCGCGCACCAGTCGTCGGGCTGGAAAGGGCAGCGCATCGCGGTCATCCCGGCCCAGGGGCTCGTCGTGACGATGACCGGGGACATCGAGCCCCCGCTCGACGAGGGGGACCTCTTCCGCCGCATCATGACGGAGTTCGTCGTGGCGTCGATCGAGGGCACCGCGGGGGAGCCGGCGCACCCGGACGCGTCGCTGCGCGAGGAGCTCGCGGCCACGCTGGAGCGGGTTCGCAAGGAGCCGCTGCCGCTCGACCATCCGCTCGAGGCGCGCATGGTGCCGTCGGTGGAGCCGAAGGGGAAGCACTGGCCGTTCCGGGGGGACTGAGGGTCGGGGTCGAAGAAAAAACACCGCGTCGGTGCGACGACACGGGGCGGCCTGTGTACTCCGGGTGCGATGAGCACTTCGACCAACCCCCTGGGCATGCCCCTCCTCTCCTTCTTGTGTGCCGCGGCAGCGGTCGCGACCGCCGGCTGCGGTGGCGTCTATTCGCCCGCCGGCGGCTCCGCGGACTCCGGCTTCCCCGAGGCGTCGAGCGACGCCGGGAGCTCCGCGCCGCTCGACGCGGGGACCGGCCCCACCGAGGCCGGCGCTGGCGCCGAGACCGGCACCGGTAGCGGCCCGAGCGACGGCGGGACCGGAGGCGGCTTCACACCCGCCGCGCACCGGGCGTTCCCGCAGGTCCCGAACACCGGCAAGGTCACGACGTCGCCGATGCTCACGACGGTCACGGCGTCGAACGACACGCCGACCGACGGGACCGACACCGTCGCGAGCCTGCAGGCGTTCAGCGACGTCCTCCCCGGGAGCGGCGTGTGGAGCGCCGTCTCGAGCGAGTACCACGTCGGGGCGCTCACCTCGGTCGCCAAGGCCACCGGCCCCGCGATCGCCGCGGGCACCATCACCGGCGACCAGATCCTCGCCTACGTCGGCAGCCTCGTCACGGCGGGCACCGTCGCCGCGCCCACCGGGAGCAACGTCTACCTCCTCTACTTGCCCAGCGGCGTCACCCTCGACACCGGCTGGTGCGGCGATCACTTCGCCTATCCCGCGACGGGAAGCCTCGGCGACGAGATCGCCGTCGTCGGCCGCTGCGCGCCGTGGCGCGACCAGGAGACGCAGCTCGGCGAGCTGACGCGCGTCGCCTCCGCGACCGTCGTGGGCGCGGCCACCGATCCGCTCGGCCAGGGCTACAACCTCGGCGAGCCCGTCTCCCAGCCGTGGACGGCGAGCGTCTGGCAAGCGTGGGTCTCCGGCGGGCACGTCGAGCTCGAGAGCCTCTGCGAGGGCACGCGCATCTACGAGAACGCGAGCGGCGCGCCCGCGGGCGGCTGGGAGCTTCAGCGCATCTACTCGAACGCCGCCGCGGCCGCCGGGGGCGACCCGTGCGTGCCGGCCTATGGCGAGCCCTTCTACGCCGGCTCCGCCCCGCAGGACTGGTACACCGTGCCGCCGGGCGGCACCGTGACGATCCCGCTCACCGGGTGGTCGGCGGGCGCCACGTCGGACTGGCTTTTTTACGCGCACCCGGCGGTGGGCAACACGACCGGCTCGTTCGACGGGCTCGCCGACGGCGGCGTGTCCGTGAGCAGCTCCATCGGCGTCGGCAGCGTCGGACCGTGCGACGTTCGCTACGCCCTGAACAACGGCACGACCGCGTCGGTCGACGTGACCGCCGCGCCGGACGCGCCCTCGGGCTCGTACGTCGTGTTCCGCATGGACTTCTTCCGCGAGAACCCGCCGCCGTCGTGCGATCCGCCCATCACGGGGGACGACTTCCACTTCTGGCCGGTGGGCGTTTACGTGCCGTAGATCCTCACACGTACCGCGCCCACCCGTCGGGGTGCGCACGCTTGTACCGGCGCCACCACGCGCACGGCGCGACGAGCACCGCCAGCACCACCGCCGCCGCCACCCAGGTCTTCGCGAGCCCGGCCGACTGCCGATCGAGCCGCAGCACTTCTTGCGCCGCGCGCATCAGGTGCACGTGGAGGACGTAGTAGAAGAACGCGGTGCTCCCCAGCAGCCCGAGCCCCGCGAGGGCGCGCCGCGGCCGTTCCGGGTCGTCGAGCGCGACGAACGCGGCGAGCACGAGGAGCCCCAGCCCGAGCTCGAGGCACCCGTACGACAGGCTCGGCGGGTACTTCGAGACGTGCAGCCACTGGAGCACGTCGCTCGAGTCGCGATGGAGGTCCCCGTTGCCGTAGCCGTCGATCCCGCGGACGACGGCGAAGAGCCCGAGCAGCCCCGCGCCGCCGAGCATCAGCGCCCGCGCCCGAGCGCCGCGCGGTTGCGGGACGAGCATCCACCGGCCGAGCGCCCAGCCGATCATCATGTAGGACAGCCACGGGACGAGCGGGTACGCGCACACCGCGCGCCCGACCGGGCCGCCCACGAAGAGGAACGCCCAGAGCCCCTGCCACGGCTGCGCGCTCGGGTGCACGAGCTTCGTGCGCTCACCGGTCAGCTGGATCGCGACCCCGCCGGCGAGGAGCGCCCACGAGGGCAAGCGGCGGAGCGCCGCCATGCACACCATCGACGCGCCGATGGCATAGAGCACCTGGAAGACGAGGCGGTCGTAGCCGTCGCCGAAGCCGAGCGACATCCAGAGCGGGTCGAGCGCCGCGATGAGGAGGCCGCGCGTGACGATGAAGCGCGTCTGCCCGGGCTCGCCCCGCCGCTTCTCGTCCGAGAAGGCCAGCGACGCGCCGGCGAGCAGCAGAAACATCGGGGCGCAGAGGTGAGTGACCCACCGCGTGAGAAACTCCCCCGCGGGCAGCGGCGACCCGGCGATCCAGCGCCGCGCGTCGTCGCCGTGCATGTGCGCGGCGTCGAAGCGGCCCCCCGCGTGGTCGACGGTCATCAGCGCGATGACGAGGCCGCGCACCCAGTCGATCGCGCGAAGGCGCATGATGGCAGCAGGCTAGCGTTTCCCAACGCGCGAGGCGGGCGATAACCTCGACGCGAGGCAAGGAGGCTGGCTTGAACATACCCCGCGAGCCTGCGAGCGGATTGTCGGAGCCAGGCTCCGCAAGGAGGCTGGCTTGAACATACCCCGCGAGCTTGCGAGCGGATTGTCTGAGCCAGGCTCCGCAAGGAGGCTGGCTTGAACGTCGGACTCCTCGTCGCGCTCATCGTCGCCGGCGCGCTGCTCTTCGCCGGGACGCTGGTCTTTCTCATCGTCTCCGCGGTGCGCCGGCAGACCGCGCGGGCGATGGCCGTGCTGCATGGCGAAGGGATCATCCTCGACTCCGGGCGGGTGCACCTGAAGCTCTCCTTCCGCGGCTTTCGCGGACCGCGCGTCGCCATCGGCATCGGCATGAACGCCGGTCCCGGGCGCGTCGTGCTCACGCAGCGCCGGTTCACCTTCGTGCCCTGGGGCCAGAACCGGTACGGCTTCACCACGACCGACCGCGAGCTGCTGCATCGCTTCGCGGTCGGCGTCGACGAAGGAAGGCTGCACCTCCACAGCGACAATCCGCCCAACGCGTCGGGGACGGTCGACATCTTCGTCTCCGTCGCGAACCCCGCCGAGTGGGTCGAAGCGCTGACCGCCGCCGGCGCCGTCCGACGCGCGGGGGGCTGAGCGAGGCCGCGCGTCGAGCCGGGAGGTGATGCCAGCGGATGGTGCGCCGTTCATGGGTTGGCTGTCGCCTCCTTCGAGCGAGTCGGCGACAGACGCACCGTCATCACCGGCCATCCGGGCCAGGGCCGGCGTCAGTTGTGGACGCTGGAGCGGCCCGCCGCGCCCTGGAGGGCGCCACCTCCCTGATTGCCGCCGAGGCCTCCGCTCTTGGGGGTGCAGGTCGGCGCGGCACCGGTCACCTGCCCCGTACCGAACAGCGCGTAGCAGAGCGAGTCTCCTCCTGCGCCCCCGCCCCCTGCGCCACCGGCGCTGCCGTTGCCCCCGGTCGTGCCCGCGCCGCCGAGGAGCGTCGTGCCCGCCGCCACCGTGCACACGTAGTCCGAGCCGCTCTTCGTATGCCCGCACGACGTGGGAGCGGTCACCGAGGCCCCCGTCGCGCCGGTGCTGCCCATGCCCGGGGTTCCCCCCAGACCGCCGCTGCTCCCTGCTCCGCCGGTCCCCGTCTGGATCGCCACGGACCCCGTGAGCACGACCGCCGCGTTGCTCGCGAAGACCCCGACGCTGGCGCCGCCACCGTTGCCGCCGGCGCCCGGTCCGCCGCCGCCGGCGCCACAACCCACTGCACCCGGCTGACCGCAGTAGGAGCTCCCGCAGCTGGTGGTGACCGAGCACGCCGCCGTGCTGTCGCTCGAGCTCGTGCAGCACAAGATGCCATCGCACACTTGCGGTTCGTAGACGCACGAGCTCTGGCTGCAGTTCGTCGAGACGGCCCCCGGCCCCCCGTTCGTCCCCGCGTTGCCTGGCTGCCCCGGCGTCCCCCCCGCCGGGGTGAACCCGCCGAGCGCGTACGTCCCTTGCGACGCACCGCTGCCGGGCGCGCCGGCTGGGCTCCCGTTGGCGCCGGGGTTGCTCGTCGCCGCCGCGCACGAGGCGGGGGCCGCCGATCCCGTCGACCCCTGGGCGGTGACCGGCGCCGCCGCACCCCCACCCGCCACCGACACGCTCACGTTGTCGAGGGTCAACGAACCGGCGCTCGCGAGGACGCCGTAGAGCGACTGCCCCGCCGCGGCCGTCGTGTCGTTCTCGATGGTCAGCGTGTCGAGCGTCCACGTGCCGGCGGAGCTCGTCGTAACCGCGCTCGGCTGCCCGGCGGGCGCCGCGATGATCGACGTCGCGTTCGTGCCGTCGCAGTTGGTCCAGCTCCCGGCCGAGTCGGTCCAGCCGCCGTGGATCGTGACGCTGGCCGCGAGCGCCACCACCTCCGTGTACGTCCCCTGATCGAGATAGACGATTGTCTTGCCCGTCGCGAGGGCCGCGGCGATCGTCGTGCAGGGCTGCGCCGCGGTGCACGTCGAGCCGCTCCCGCTCGGCGACACGAACGCGCCGTTCATCGTGTCCGCCTCCGGGATGCACGCCGTGGGCGCCGTCGCCGGACACCCGAGGAAGCCGCTGTTGCAGGCGAACCCGCACTTGCTCGCCGCGCACGTCGGCGACGCGTTCGCCACCGTCGTCGTGCACACGTCCCCGCAGCTCCCGCAGTTGCCGAGGTCCGTCGTCGTGTTCGTGCACTCGGTGGGGCTCGCGACGGGGCACGCCGTCAGCCCCGCGTTGCAGTCGAGCGTGCAGACGCCCGCCGCGCACGCCGCCTGCCCGGTGCCGCTCGTCGACGGGGCGGGGCAGACGTTCGCGCATCCCCCGCAGTTGGTCGCGTCGTGCTGCTCGTCGACGCACGCCGTCGGCGCCGCGGTGGGGCAGCCGCTGAAGCCGCCGTTGCACGTGAAGGTGCACTTGCTGCTGGCGCACGTGGGCTGCGCGTTGGCCACGTCGTTCGGGCACGCGAGCGCGCACCCGTTGCAGTCGCTCGCGTTACTCGTCGTGTCGACGCACGTGCCGCTGCACAGCGTGGGCGTCGCCGTCGGACAACCGGACACGCACATGCCCGAGGCGCACTGGGGCTCGTTCGCCGGGCAGGCGTTGCTGCACGAGCCGCAGGTGGCCGGCTGCGTGATGTCCGTCTCGCAGCCGTTCGCGGGGTTGCCGTCGCAGTTCGACCATCCCGTCGCACAGGCCGACTCCGGGAAGCTGCAGGCCCCGGCCGCCGTGCACGACGTGGCGCCCGCGACGTGGGGCAGGTTCGTGCAGTCGTTGCCGCACGTGCCGCAGTTGTGAACGTCGTTCGGGACGCACGCCCCGCCGCACTGCAGGTCCCCGGTCGGGCAACCGGCAGACGGCGCATCGCCCCCCGCATCCACGCCCCCCGCCTCCCCGACGGCGCCTCCCTCCGCTCCCATCGTCCCGGCCTCGGCGCCCGTCTCGGCCGCCGCCGCGTCGTGGTGACCGGCGTCGGCCGTCGTCCCGTCATGCGCCTCGCCGCTGTCGCCCGCGGACACCCCCGTCACCGGGGGGTTGGCCTCGGTCGCGTCGCTCGCGCCCGCGTCGCTGGACTCGCTATCGCCGAACCCGCCGTTGCACGCCACGAGCGCCGCCGCGCACGGCACCGAGAGAACCCAACGCCAACCGATCCGCATGAGCCAGCACCCTTCCCGTGCCCCCGCCTCGAAGGCGCGGGCATGTAGCATGTGGTGCGACGCACGCATCCACCTTCTATTCACGAATCGGCCGGGCTTCGCCCGGAGTTGCGTCCGGGGGGTGTCACCCGTCGGGGCGACAAGCGCGG
The DNA here is from genome assembly GCA_050012715.1 of Polyangiaceae bacterium. Classification (GTDB taxonomy): domain Bacteria; phylum Myxococcota_A; class Polyangia; order Polyangiales; family Polyangiaceae; genus Palsa-1150. The sequence continues at coordinate 2,279 of JBEKGQ010000055.1, read as the reverse complement.
GGCGGGGCCTGGCGTACGTAGCGCCCCGGTCTCACCCCCTGGTGCCGATCGCGGCGCCGGCCACCGCGGCTTCCGGCTCGAGGACGAGCAGGCGCACGCGACCCGTCGCGACGAGCGCGCCGGCGGCGTCCACGATCGTGACCTCCCAGGCCTGGCTCCGCCGACCGCGCGTCAGCGGCTTCGCGACCGCGCGAAGCACGCCCTCGCGCACCGCGCGGATGAACGACGTGGAGTTCTCGAGGCCGACCACGGTCTTGCCGTGGCTCGCCGCGTCGATGGCGGCTCCGACCGACGCGAGCGTCTCGACGATCGTCGCGTAGACACCGCCGTGCACGATGCCGTGCGGCTGGCGGTGATGCGGCGCGATGGCGATCTCGGCGATCACCTGGTCGCGCGTCGCCTCGACGACGTGGATGCCGGACGAGCCGGCCCACGTGCCCTGGTGCATGCCGTTGATGGAGTCGGCGACGTTCGGCGCGGAGAGGTCGACCACGACGCGACGTTATCCGTTCGGCCACTGTTCGCCAGCCGGTGGTCTGAAAAGTGCTCTCCCAGGGGGTGCGTCACCCAAGCGAAGCATTGGCCCTGCCCGGTCAACCGCGGTAGATATCGCGCGGCGGCCGCGTGCGGCCGCCCACCCGCATGCGAGGTTTCCAGAGAAGGATGCGACGAGCTCGATGGGGGATGCTGCTTGGAGCCCTCGCCGTGGCCACGCCCGCCCTGGCGGACGACGTGGCCCAGCGCGAGGCGCAGGCGCGGTTCGAGGAGGGCCTCGCCCGCGTGCGGAACAAGGACTTCGAGGGCGCGCTCGTCGCCTTCCAGCAGGCCAACTCCGTCATCAAGAAGCCCGCCGTCGTGTGGAACCTGGCGCTCACCGAGGAGAAGACGAACCGACCGGTCGAGGCCCTCGGGCACTTCCGCGAGTTCCTGCGCCAGGCCGACCCGGGCGACGCCGACCGACCGCGGGCGCAGAAACACATCGACGGCCTCAACGCCGCGACCGGGCACATCGACGTCGCGGCGCCCGCGGGCGCGACGATCACGCTCGACGGCGCGAGGGCCCTCGGAGCGATGCCGCTCGCCGATCCGGTGGACGTCGTGCCGGGGCATCACGATGTGGCGGCGAGCCTGCAGGGCGCCGTGAGATCGGTGAGCCTCGACGTGGTCGCAGGGCAGACGGCGCGGGCGGATCTGGCCGCGTTGACCGCGGGCCCGGCGCCGGGAGCCACCGCGTTGCAGGCCAACGGAGAGGCGCCGGCAGCGAGCGGCGCGCCGGGTGCAGGTGCCGGCGAGACGCCGTTGGTGGCCGCGCACGGACCGGGCTCCGAGCGACTCATCGCGGTCATCGCGATCGGCGGCGCCGCGGTCGTCGCGGCGGGCGCGGGGCTCGTGCTGGGCATCCAGTCGAGCAACGCCGGGACCAAGGCCGCCGCCGAGAGGCCCGGGCTCACCTGCTTCGGGGCGAGCCAGTCCCCGGGTTGCGGGCAGCTCGCGTCCGACGTGAGCACGGAGAACAACGACCACACCGCGAGCACCGTGATGTGGGTCGTCGGGGGCGTCCTGGCGGCCGGGGCCGTGGGGGCGTTCTTCCTGTGGCCCCAGGGATCGGCGGGGGCAGGAACGGTGACGGTGACGCCCGCGGCGGGGCCCGGAAGCGCGGGGTTGACCGCCGTAGGGACTTTTTAGAAGCGGGGACCGTCGAACGCAGGGGACTGGCGGATAGGGTGGATTGAGCGCGAGACGGGTGCGGGGCGAAGCAACAATCGGTCGCGAGCAGTCGAGCCGTAGGTAGGTCGAGCAGTAGGAGGAGGAAGCTTATGCGTGCACGCCATCTGGTGACTGTCGGGATCGGGGTCGGGGCCTTCACGGGATTGGCGGTGGCCTTCGGAGGCTGCGGCGAGAGCACGTTCGGCACCTGCCAGGACACGGCGAGCTGCGAGCCGGATGGAGGGTCCACGGGGGATGGGACCACGACGGACCAGCACGCGGGCGGCGAGGGCTCGACGAGCGAAGGTGGGATGGGGGAGGGCGGGGTGAAGGAGGGCGGGGGCGAGGGAAGCACCATCAGCTGCGACGCGGCGACCGCCATTTCGTGCAACGGCGTGTGCGTCGACAAGGAGACGGACCCGGGCAACTGCGGAACGTGCGGACATGCGTGCTCGGGCCCCGAAGCGGGGACTGGGCAGGGCACATGCGTGAGCGGGGCGTGCCAGGTCGCCTGCGCGGTCGAGGCGGGGACGACGCTGCTATGCGCAGAGGCAGGCGCGTGCGTGGACCCG
>JBEKGQ010000054.1:0-16651 GCA_050012715.1 Polyangiaceae bacterium | reverse complement strand
GGTGAACTCGCTGCCGACGCTCTGCTCACAGACCTGCGTGATGCCGCAGACCGCGTTCGCGTAGGCGGAGCAATACTCGCTCACCTCCTGGAACGGCGGGGTCGAGCTGGAGCACCCGAACGCGGTAAGTCCCAGGGCGGCTGCGGCAAGACCTACGACAAGCTGGATACGCATCGTTCTTCCTCCGAGAAACGAAAGGGCTTCTCCGCACACGGTAACTGCAGCACCCGCGCCAGCGCAATTCGACGCACCGGTAAGACGTGCGAGCGCCCCCGCCTCTTCAACGCCCGCGCGAACGTGCATCCGCGCCCACTGGAACGGCCCCAGCCGGGACGTGACGCCCCGATCATGACCTGACGCTCCGATCATGGTGACGCGATCCCGTTACGCGATGGAGACGGTGCCCCCGGCGGGCTCCCGCGGAGCCGTCGGCTACAGTGCCCCTGATGTCGCCTCCGCGCCGGGTGCTGCGCCACGTGTCGCCCGTCGGTCTCGCCCTCGTTGTGGCACTGGTTTCACAGTTGCCGGTCTCCTCGCTCGCCTGCTCCTCGTCGTCGCACGGCTCGGCCGCGAGCGGACCGACCGGGACGATGGTCCTCTTCGACGCGACCGCGGACTTCACGCAGCCGGCCAACTTCTACGACTTCCCGTGGCCGAGCGACCTTCGCCTCACCTCGACCGGGACGCCCGACCTCACCGGCATGGCCAACCCGACGCTGAGCCAGGTCTTCGCGGGGCTCATCCAGATCGCCCAGGAGAACACCGGATACCCGGTCCTCCCCGTCGCGTGGTTCGACTTCACCGCCGACCTCGCGGCCCTCTCGCCGACCGACGTGATCCCCGCCGCCGCGACGTCGCCCATCCTGCTGGTCGACGTGGACCCGACGTCGTCGACCCTCGGCAAGCTCTTTCCGACCATCGCCGAGACCATCCCGCAGGACAACTACGTCCCCGACGGGCTCCTCGCGGTCGGGCCGCGCCCCGGGATCGTGCTCGAGCCGAAGCACCAGTACGCGTACGTCGTGATGACCTCCGCGCAGGACGTGAACGGCGCGGACCTCGCCGTCGCGCCCGCGCTCGCGCAGGCCCTCGCGGGGGGAAGCAGCTCGACCGATCCCGTCGCGCAGCTGTACTCGGTCGTGCCGCCGGCGCTGCAGGCGGCAGGGGTCGATCCGACGCAGGTCGCGGCGGCGACGGTGTTCACGACCGGCGACGTCGTGGCGGACCTGTCGAACCTGTCGACGATGGTGTTCCAGAAGTACGCGTCGACGGTGAGCATCACCGACCTCGCCGTCGACCCGATGACGCTCGACACGAACGAGCGGTTCTGTGAGCTGCAGGGCCAGGTGACGTATCCGCAGTTCCAGGTCGGCTCGCCGCCGTACGACACGGGGGGGCTCTTCACGTACGACTCGACCGGGATGCCCATCGTCCAGGGCCAGCAGGTGTCGCCGATCACGATCACGCTGCCGAAGAGCGCCATGCCGTCGGGCGGCTACCCGCTCATCGTCTACTTCCACGGCACCGGCGGCATCAGCCACGAGATCGCCGACCGCGGGCCGTGGCGGGTCGAGACGGACACGACGAACTGCCCGCCCGGGCAGGCCGACGCCTACCAGATCCTCGAGACGTGGAACGGCACGACGGGCTGCTACACGCCGGGGCAGGGGCCCGGCTGGGTGATGGCGCCGCTCGGCTTCGCGATGGCGGGGAGCGCCATGCCGGTGAACCCGCAGCGCTGGCCGGCAGGGCTGAACAGCGACTTGCCCGAGTACCTCAACATCAACAACGTCGCCGCGACGCGCGACATCTTCCGCCAGGGCGTCCTCGAGGAGCGCATGTTCTTCGACGCGCTCAGCCGCCTCACCATCGACCCGAGCCTCGTCGCGACGTGCAGCGGCCTCTCGCTCCCGGCCGGGGAGACGGCGTACCACTTCGCCGCGTCGCCGCTGCTCGCGCAGGGGCAGTCGATGGGCGCGATGTACGCGAACATGATCAGCGCGGTCGAGCCGCGCATCCAGGCGGTCGTGCCCACCGGCTCGGGCGGCTACTGGAGCTACTTCATCCTGCAGACGCAGTTCTTCCCGAACATCGAGGGCGACCTCGGGCTTCTCCTCGGCCTCCGCGGGACGTTCTCGCACCTTCACCCGGCGATGCACGTCGTCCAGATGGCGCTCGAGCCGGTGGATCCCATCGTGTACATGCCGCGCCTCGGCTACGAGCCGCTCCCGACCCACCCGGTGCGTCCGGTCTACGAGCCGCACGGCATGGGCGACTCGTACTTCCCGACCGACGTGCAGGACGCGGTCGCGATGGCGTACCGGCACAAGGAGACCGGCGTGGCGCAGTGGCCGACGATGCAGACCGCGCTGCAGCTCGAGGGGCTCGACGGGATCCTGCCGTACGACGTGACGAACGACGTCACCTCGGTGACCGGGACGCCGCGCACCGGCGTCGTCGTGCAGTACATGGGCGACGGGGTCTACGATCCGCACTGCATCTTCCAGCAGCTCGACAGCGTGAAGTACCAGTACGGGTGCTTCTTCCAGACCTTCTTGCAGACCGGCAAGGCCACCGTGCCCGCCCCCGCCGACTTCAGCGTTCCCTGCCCGACGCAGTGAGGCGGCTCGGCGCGTCGTAACGCGATGGAGACGCGGGCGCGGCGGCGTCGCGGGGGCCGTCCGCTACTGTGCGCGGCCATGCCGCTGCCCGGTCGCGTGTCGTCCCTCGGTCTCGGGCTCCTCGTGGCCCTGGCTTCGCAGCTGCCCGTCGCGTGCTCCTCGTCGTCGCACGGGGCGTCCAGCGGCGGCGGGCCGACGGGCACGGTGGTGCTCTTCGACGCGAGCGCGGACTTCACGCAGCCCGCCAACTTCTACGACTTCCCCTGGCCGAGCGACCTTCGCCTCACGTCGGCCGGGACGCCGGACCTCACCGGCATGGCCAACCCGACGCTGAGCCAGGTCTTCGGGGGCCTCATCGCGATCGCGCAGGAGCGCGGCGGCTTCCCGGTCGTGCCGGTGGCCTGGTTCGACTTCACGAACGACCTGGCGCCGATGACGTCGACCGACGTCATCCCCGCCTCGTCGACGTCGCCCATCTTGCTCGTCGACGTCGATCCGACGTCGGCGACGCTCGGCAAGCTCCTGCCGACGGTGGCGGAGACGATCCCGCAGGACAGCTACGTCCCCGACGGGCTGCTCGCCGTCGGGCCGCGCCCCGGGATCGTGCTCGAGCCGAGGCACCAGTACGCGTACGTCGTGATGACCTCCGCGCAGGACGTGAACGGCGCGAACCTCGCCGTGGCGCCCGCGCTGGCGCAGGCGCTCACCGCGCCGAGCGGCTCGAGCGATCCGGTGGCGCAGCTCTACGCGGTGGTGCCGCCCGCGCTCCAGGCGGCGGGGGTCGATCCGACGCAGGTCGCGGCGGCGACGGTGTTCACGACCGGCGACGTCGTGACGGATCTCTCGAACCTGTCGACGATGGTCTTCCAGAAGTACGCGTCGCAGGTGAGCGTCACCGGCGTCACCGTCGATCCCAACGTGCTCGATACGAACGACCGCATCTGCGAGATCCAGGCCGAGGTGACGTACCCGCAGTTCCAGGTGGGGTCGCCGCCGTACGACACCGGGGGGCTCTTCACGTTCGACGCCACCGGGATGCCGATCCTCCAGGGCGAGGAGACGGTGCCGATCACGATCACGCTGCCGAAGAGCCCGATGCCGGCGGGCGGCTACCCGCTGGTGGTCTACTTCCACGGCACGGGCGGGGAGAGCACCGCCATCGCGGACCGGGGCACCTGGCGCCCCGAGACGACGACCGCGAACTGCCCCATCGGGCAGGCGCTCGACTCGTGGAACGGCGTCACCGGCTGCAACACGCCGGGGCAGGGACCGGGCTGGGTGCTCGCGCCGCTCGGGTTCGCGATGGCGGCGAGCGCGCTGCCGGTGAACCCGCAGCGGTGGCCGGCGGGGCAGGACTCGAACCTGCCCGAGTATCTCAACATCAACAACGTCGCGGCGACGCGCGACATCTTCCGGCAGGGCGTCCTCGAGGAGCGCATGTTCTTCGACGCGCTCGACCGGCTCACCATCGACCCGAGCCTCGTCTCGGCGTGCAGCGGCCTCGCGCTCCCGGCGGGGGAGACGGGGTACCACTTCGTCGCCGCGCCGCTCCTCGCCCAGGGGCAGTCGATGGGCGCGATGTACGCGAACATGATCAGCGCGGTGGAGCCGAAGATCAAAGCCGTCGTGCCGACCGGCTCGGGCGGCTACTGGAGCTACTTCATCCTCGAGACGCAGTTCTTCCCGAACATCAAGGGCGACCTCGGCTTGCTGCTCGGCCTGCGCGGCGACTTCTCGCACCTGCACCCCGCGATGCACGTCGTGCAGATGGCGCTCGAGCCGGTCGACCCCATCGTCTTCATGCCACGCCTCGGCTACGAGCCGCTGCCGGGCCACCCGGTGCGTCCGGTGTACGAGCCGCACGGCATGGGGGACTCGTACTTCCCCACCGACGTCCAGGACGCGTGCGCGATGGCGTACCACCACCGGGAGACCGGCGTCGCGCAGTGGCCGACGATGCAGCCCGCGCTGGCGCTCGAGGGCCTCGACGGGATGCTCCCGTACAACGTGACGAACGACGTGACGTCCGCGAGCGGCACGGCGCGCACCGGCGTCGTCGTGCAGTACATGGGCGACGGGGTCTACGATCCCCACGCGATTTACTCGCAGCTCGACAGCGTGAAGTACCAGTACGGGTGCTTCTTCCAGACCTTCTTCCAGACCGGCACCGCGACGGTGCCGGCCCCCGCCGACTACAGCGTCCCCTGCGCGACACACTGACGAGAGGGATTGGCCGCAGAGGCGCGTCCCTCCGCGTCTCCGCGCCTCTGCGGCCAGTCCTCGTGCCGCTACTGGAACGTCGCGGGGGTCGAGCCGTAGGAGCCGGCGAGCAGGGTGATCGACCAGGCGCCCGCATCGAACGTCGCGGTGTTCGCCTGGCCCCAGTCGAGGGCGCCCTGGGAGAGGCCCTTCAGCGACGCGAGGACCTGCGTGGGGATGACGCCCTCGTCGGTGATCGCGACGTAGCTGCACCGGGCGACGACGAGGCCCCCGTCCGCCGCTTCGCCGGCGGCGGTGAGGGTCGCGACGCTGTCGATGCCGCCGCCGGTCCACGCGAAGGCGAGGTCGCTGCCGGTGGGGACGTCGATGGCGCCGCCGTCGGTGACCGGGCTCGTGAGGGCGATGGAGCCCGGCGCCGTCACCGCCAGCGGGCCGAAGGCGGGCACCGCACCGCCGGAGGCGGTCACCGAGAGCGCGTCGCCCGGCGCGAACAGGGCGCCCGGCGTCGACGCCGCGTAGAGGCCGGTGGAGTCCGCGTCGACCGTGACGCCGGCGTCGAGCGAGGGGGCGGAGAACGTCAGCGTGCCCGCGGTCGGCGTGGCCCCGGCGTCGGCGGCAGAGGGGCACGTGTAGACCGCGCACGCGCCGTAGGTCGTCGCGAGCCGGCAGCGGGATGCCCCGATGGGCGTGCCGTCGAAGACCGCGCCGAGGCTCCCGGGGCCGCCCGGTTCCGTCGAGAAGAACACGTAGCCCGACGGGCCGCTCTCCGGCTCGAAGCCGGCGTCGTAGAAGTCGCTCGCCTCGCCCGCCTCTTCCCCGACGATCCCGTCGTCCGGTTCTCCGCCGTCCGGCTCGCTCGCCGCACCCTTCGAGCCGTTGCACGCCGCGACCGCCGCCGCGAGCAGCGCCGCCGCCACGGCCGCGGCCGCGAGTGCTCCGGCCGTGGTGCCATTCATCGGGGCCACCAGTTTACCCCTGTACCCCGATGCTATGGTGCCTGCCGTGCGCTTCGCTTCGGGTTGTCTCGCCGGTGCCGTCGCCCTCGCCGCGTCCGTCGCCGTCGCTCGCCCCGCGAGCGCGTTCTGCCGCACGACGACCACGAAGGCGCCGACCGGCTGGAACCCCGCCGTCAGCGGCTGCTGGACCGAGGGCATGCCGCTCGCGTGGAAGACCGATCGCGTGCCCTACGGCGTCGCGTCGCAGGCGAGCGACCAGGTCACCCTCGCGAACGCTACCCGCGTAGCGGATCTCGCCTTCGCGGCGTGGAACGACGCGGAGTGCGACGGCAAGCCGGTCGGCATCGAGGCGTACGACGACGGCCCGACCGAGGTCCCCGACGGCGCCGACGGCGACGCCCTGGCCGAGTGGGCGTACTGCGCCGACAGCAACTCGTGCAACCCGGTCGCCCACGACGTCATCGTGTTCGACGACGTCGCGTGGCCTTACAACGACCCGGTCAACACGCTGGCGCTGACGACGGTCACCTACGGGGTCGACGACGGCGAGGTCTTCGAGGCCTACACCGAGGTCAACTCGTCGCAGCACACGCTGACGACGACCGAGCCCCCGCCCGCCGACGGGACGACCTACGATCTGCAGGCGATCCTCACCCACGAGGCCGGCCACTTCCTCGGGCTCGCCCACGCGACCGCGACGACGTCGATCATGTACGCGTACTACCAGCCCGGCGCGATCACGCTGACCGCCGACGACGTCGACGCGATCTGCACGGTGTATCCGCCGTCGTCGCCCGGCAAGGGGTGCGCCTGCACGACGGTCGGCGCCCGGGCGACGGGCCCGGCCGCGCTCGCGGGGGTCTCTCTGGTCGCGCTCGCCGCGCTCATCGGTCTTCGCCGGAAGGGCCGCCGAGCCGCCGCGCTCGCCGCTCGCAAAGCGGCGCCGAGATGAGGCCACGAGACGCCGAGGTTGCGCCCGGAGCGAGTTTCTATTACCCAAGCGTGCCAAGTCTCGTGCCCCTGGGCGCGGGCGGAGGGCGGCAAAGTGCCTCCCTCTCACGAAAGAGAAGAGCAGTCAGATGGCCAAGGGCACCGTTAAGTGGTTCAACGACGCGAAGGGTTTCGGATTCATCACGCAGGATGACGGGGGTGCAGACGTGTTCTGCCACCAGTCCGCCATCCAGGCGCAGGGCTTCCGCTCCCTCCAGGAGGGACAGAAGGTCGAGTTCGACGTGAAGCAGGGCCCCAAGGGCCTGCAGGCGGAGAACGTCCGGGTCTCTTCGTAAGCGAACGTAGCGGGAGCGTAGGCTCTCGTACGGTCCGCGAGCCCGGTGAGCCGGGCATCGACGTCGTGAGTCGTGGTCCTGGCCGGTGTAGCGCCCAGAGGCGCCAGCCAGGACCGCGGCGTTTTCTTTGGTTACGCCGTTCTCCCGCCCGTCCCGACGGCGACCCCGCCCATCGTCGCGATCCTCGCCTCGATGGTGCCCAGGGCTCCCGCGGTCGCGTAGCTCTCGGTCAGCGCGAGCTTCCCGCCGGTGCGCGACAGGTACCCCTGGTCGACGAAGCTCGCGTACGCGTTCTCGAGGAGCGGACGGCTGACCGCCTCCCTCCGCGCGATCTCGCCGGCGAGGAACATGCGCTCCCCGGTGGGGATGGCGCGCTTCACCACGTCCTTCAGCGGCAGCGGGCCCTTGAGCAGCGCGGCGAGCCCGCGCGCGGCGACGCGGTAGCCGTCGACGAAGCTCTCGACGAGGCGGGCGTAGAGCTCGACCTGCGCACGGCCGTCGTCGCCCTTCGGCAGCAGGCCACCCGCGCCGTCGCTCGGCTTGAGGACGACGCGCGTCAGCTCGCCGTCGCGTTCCATCGCCGCCACCTCCTCGTCGAAGATGGTCTCGAACTTGGCGTCGGCGCGGAAGGTGAACTCGTGCTTGAAGAGGCGCGACAGGGCGAGGACGCGCTCGCGCACGGTGTCGGCGGCGAGCGGCGCGCCCGGTGACGCGAGGAGCGCGGTCGCGATGAGGGCGCGCGCGACGAAGAAGTGCATGATGACGTTCTTGGCGAGGTCGAGGGACATGCGCGCCTCGGGGGGCACGACGTAGATGACGTCGCCCGCGCCGTCGCCGGGGAGGACGTGGGCCTCGACGTGCCCGGCGCGCGTGAAGAGGTCGAGCGCCTCGCGGATGCCGGACCGCTGCTGGCCGTGGGCGCCGAGCGAAGGGCTGAACCGCGCGCCGGCGCGGAGGAGCGTGCGGGCGAGCCGGTCGCACGCGTCGAAGAGGTCGACCTGGGAGATGCCGCGGCGGTCGTGCGCGAGCAGCGCCGTCGCCACGAGCGAGCCGGGGGTGACCGCGGTGACCGCGTTGATCTCGTGCATCACGCGCCAGGCGAGCCGCGTGATGACCGCGCGCCGCCGCGCCGGCGTCATCGTCGCCAGATCGTCGGGCGTCGCCTTCGGGTCGACCTCGCGGAGGATCTCGCCGAGCGTCATCGGCTTGCCGAACTGCACGCTGAGCCGCCCGTAGCGCCCCACCATGACGTCGATGGCCTTGACCAGGCCGCGCACGTCCTCCTTCTCCTTCTCGCCGCCCGACACCTCGGCCACGAAGGCCTTCTCCTCGATGAAGCGCTCGTAGCCGATGCTGACCGGGCAGAACCACGTCGTGCGGGTGGGCACGCCGAGGGCGGCGTCGACCACGATGGAGAGGAGGCCCAGCTTGGGCGAGAGCAGCTTGCCGGTGCGCGAGCGCCCCCCCTCGAGGAAGAACTCCAGCGCGGACCCTTCCTTGATGAGGCGCCGCACGTAGGCGTCGACGACGGCCATGTAGAGCCGGTCGCCCGAGAAGGTGCGGCGGATGAAGAACGCCCCCGCGCGCCGGAAGATCGGGCCCACCGGGAAGAAGTTCAGGTTGTCGCCCGCCGCGATGAGCGGGAGCGGCAGCTTGTGGCGGTAGAGCACCCACGCGAGCGCGAGGTAGTCCATGTGCGACTTGTGCGACGGGAGGAAGACGACCGTCCCCTCCTTGCCGAGCTCGCGCACGCGCTCGATGCCCGGCTCGTCGACCTCGATCGCGGAGAACATGCGCGAGGTGCCCTTCGCGAACACTGGATCGAGGGCGGCGACGGCGTTCATGTCGAGCGCCGCCTCCATCTCGCGGAGCATGCCGAAGGCGCGCGCGGTGATGACCTCGCGCTCGCTCGTGCCCTCGCCGGCCATGTCGGCGATGACCTTCTGCAGCTTCGGGCTCCGCACGACCTCCTCGCGCAGGCGGTCGGCGGGCTTCTTCGCGCGGCCCACGATGGCGCGCCGCTCGCGCTCGAGCCGGCGGAGCAGCGTGTACGTGAGGCGCCGCACGAGGACGTCGTCGCCCACGCCGTCCTCCTCGCGCGCGAGGAACTCGCCGACGTCGACCGGCTCGCCGGAGCGCAGCGTCGCGTGGCGCCAGTTGGCGAGGAACTGCGCGGTGGACCGCATCTGCCCGGGCCACTCGCTCGATCCGAAGAGGGCGTCGACGACGTTGGCCTGCCGGGTCCCCGCGCTCCGCGACCAGACGAAGACCTGCGGCACGAGCAGGATGCGCTCGCCCCGCCGCTCGGCCTCGAGGAGCGCGCGGATGAGGTGGTCGCCCTCGATCTTGCCGCGGGCCCGCCCCTCGAGCAGGTGCTTGGGCCGCTTGAGGAAGAGCGCCGCGCTGCCGCCGCTCGCGACCGCGCGCTCGATGTCGGCCGCGTCGCTCTCGGGCGTCCGTCGGCGGAGGGCGTTGAGCCACCCTCGCCCCATCGGCTCGAGGATCCAGAGGCCGAGGTCGTTGGCGAAGCGGATCTGCGGCAGGTGGTAGCGCTTCGTGAGGTAATCGAGCGCGAGGAAGTCGACGAACGAGAGGTTCCGCAGCACGTAGACCACGGTCCCGCGCGCGTCCGCCTCGCGCACCGCGCGCGCCCACGCCTCGTCGACCTCGATGCTCTCGAAGAAGCGGCTGTAGATCCAGGCGAGGAGCGGGTTGGGGTCGTACGAGACCAGCGGACGGTCGCTCATCGCGATGGCCCTCGCGCGCGCGCGCCGTCGGGGATCAGTGAGCGCCGAAGGCGTGCTGCAGGATGCCCGCGAACCGGTGCTCGCTCTCCGCGGTCAGGCCGGTGTTCTGGTAGGGCCACTGCACGTTGATCGCCTGGACCTGCATGCACGAGAGGGACACTAGGAAATCGGCCGGCTGGGGGTTACCCGCCTGCGCGATGGCGATGCCGAGCTCGGCGTACATGCAGCTCTGCGCGGGCGGCTGGAAGTTCGCCGGGTGGCCGAGCGTCTCGAGGATCTCGTTGGCGAGCGCGGGGTCGCTCACCTGCTGGTAGCCGAGGATCGGGAAGCCCTGGGGCGTCGGGGGAAAGCGCTGCGCGTCGGGCTGCGGCGTCGCCGGCGTCGTCCCCGGGAGGAGGCCCGGCGGCAGGAGCCCGGGAGGAATGAGCGAGGCGCCGGCGGAGATCCACTGCTGGATCTGCGGGGGAAGCTGCAAGCCGCCGATCGAGCCCGACGACGAGGACGCCGGAGGATTGGGCGGTACGTAGTTCTGGAGGCGGTACACCGTCATCTGGGCGCCCTTCATCTGGTCGAAGGGGGGCGCCAGCGTCGCCTGGCAGCCGGTCGCGGTGCCGACGAGCCCGAGGAGGCCGATCGCCGTGGCGGCGGGCGCGAGCCGGGCGAGCCATGCGAAGGGTTGCGAGCGGCGGGAAGGAGAAGTCATGGCAGGTGGCCTCCGTGGCGGGCTGAGGTGCTCACTATATCCGAGTCGGTCCATCGAGCGCGAGGCCTGCTACGTATGTATGAGCCTACCCCGCGAGCTTGCGAGCGGATGGTTGAGCCAGGCTCCCGCAGGGAGGCTGGCTCGAAGATGGACGGAGGTTGTCGTCGTGGATTCATGCCGAGACGAGCGCGGAGCCGATCCGTACCGGCCGACGGCGATGGCGGCGTGCACGCTCTCGCCGCGCTTCGCGACCGAGCTCGCGCTCGAGCTCGAGCCGGGTGAGCGCGTCGTGTGGACGGGGGTGCCGAAGCGGCTCGCGCTGCTCCGCCGCGTGCTCGCCGAGCTGTGGCTGCCGCTCCTCTACAACGGCTTCGTGGTGGCGCTCGTGGCGATGTGCGGCGGGCGGCTCTCGCTCGCCGCGGTGCCGCTCCTGACCTTCGGCCTGCCGCTCTTCCACGGCCCGCTCGGCGCGTGGGGAGCGATGAAGACGACGTTCTACGCGGTGACGGACCGGCGGGCGCTCGTCTTCGACGCGGAGGGCATCTGGGCCGCGACGCGGGCGGAGATCGTCGGCGTCCGCGTGAGGGCAGGGGACGTCGCGCTGTCGCTGCGCAGGAGGGCGCCCACGGCGATGGTGGGCCTCGCGGACGCGGGGAAGGTGGCGGCGCTCCTGCGGTGAGCTCGGGGTCACCCCCGGTACGCCTCGTCCTGCTCGATGCGGCTCAGCACCCAGTCGAACTCGCCCGTCGTCACCTTCGCCCGGCAATAGCGGCAGTCGCCGGCCATGCCCACCGCCATGGGCGCTCCGCAGCTCGGGCACTCGGGCGCGGTCCGCGTCGGACCGGTGTGAGCGGCGCCGCGGATGAAGGTCCAGTACTCCGTGTACGGCCGCTCGCGGCTCGTGCTGCCGCGGGCGACCTTGCCGTCGGCGTCGCGCACCACGTAGTCGAGGCCGGTGGCCGAGAGGCGCACGGTGATCGCGTCGAGCCACCGGTCGCTCGCGACGCGCGCCAGCTCGAGGCGCACGATGCGCGCGCCGTCGGTGACGTTCCGCAGCCCTTGCGCCGTGTACGCCTCGACCCAGTAGCGCTGGGTGTCGAAGAGCGCGTCGGTGAAGTAGGGGCGCATCTGCAGCAGATCGCGCTTCGTCCACGCCGCCTGGAACTCGCGGAAGACGAGGCCCACGCGCGCCTCGAAGGCGGGCCACTGGAAGAACGGGTCCTTCTGCCCGATCGCCGCGCAGCGGCGGTGCGCCTCGGGGTCGACGACGGTGGGCAGGTCGTTGCCCTCCTCGGGCACCTCCGTCGTCAGCATCGGGCCCCGCTCCTGGCTCTCGACGACGTGGGCCGCGCGGACGACCCAGTCGAAGTCGCCCCCCGCGACGGCGCGCTTGCAGTGCGTGCAGGTCCCCTCCACCACCGCGTCGAGCGGTGCGCCGCACCCGGGGCACGACAGGATGCGCGCCCGCGCCGGCGGGCGGGAGTGGGCGTCCTTCTTCCGGGCCAGCGTCCATCGCTCGAGGCAGTACGCGGTTCGCTCCGGCTGCCCGGGCGCCGCGACGCTCGCGACGTTCGACTCGATCTCGACGTCCACCTCGACCTGGGCCGCGCTGCCCTCGAGGCCGCGGACGTCGGTGAAGCGCAGCGCGCCGACGATGACGGTGTGCACCTCGGCGACGTGGACCGCGCGGAGCTGCGCGAGCACGTCGGGCGCGAGGAAGGCCGAGAGCCGGTCGGGGCGCCCCGCCGCCGCGTAGCGCACGTGCGCGTAGAGCGCGTAGAGGAAGTCCTCGAAGAGGACCACGGAGAAGTCCGGGTCGAAGCTTCGCAGGTCCTCGAGGCGACGTCGGGTCGAGAGCGCGGTCGTCCCGTACGTCGGATTCGCGCGCACGGGCGGCCGGGTGGGGAGCGCGACGTCCCAGCTCGCCGTGCCCGCGCTGTTCCACCCTTCCATGCGGCGGTTCCTCACCTTGGTCGTGACGTAGATGGCGACGATGACGCCGACGAGGAGGAGCTTCAGCGGCCAGGGAAGCGCGGAGAAGATGAACGCGAGCAGCGCACCGACCACACCGTCCCCGCCGCCGCCACCCCCTCCTCCTCCATAGCTGCCGCCTCCTCCTCCACCGCCCCCGCCCCCGCTGTACGAGCTCCCGCCGCCCGGGCGAGCATGGGCGTCGGTCGCCGCGAGCACGACGGCGGCCACGGCGAGGGCGAGCGCGACGGCGGCGATGGCTTCGGCGGCCAGGGCGGCGCGCGGGCGTCCCCTCATGCCATCACCGGCGCGTCCGGCAGCTCGTTGACGTCGTTGTCCCCTCGCGGCAGCGTCCCGGCGAGGGCGGGGCCGAACCGGCGGAGAGCCACGAGGAAGGCCTCGAGGTCCATCCTCCCCGCGACGGCCTCGGCGAGCGCTCGCGTCTCGGCCTCGACGAGCCGCGTGTCCACGCCGATGTCGCCGACGACCTCCACGCGACGCTCGAACGTCGACACGAAGACGAGGACCCCGGAGCGCCCCCGGGTCCGGGAGACGCCCTGATCGACGAACGCCTCGCACGCGGAGGCGCGCACCCGGGTGGAGACCGTCTTGCGGACGAGGAGCGCCCGCTTGAACGGCGGGATGCTGGAGCAGAGGACGACCCCCGCGAGGAACGCGAAGAGGACGTCGAGGGGCATCACGTCGACGGGGATCTCGGCGGGATGAAAGAGGAGGATGAGGAGCACCCCGAACGCCGCCAGCGTGCCGACGGTGACGTCCGCCTCGCGCCAGTTGCCCGAGGAGCGCCGCACGACGACGACGACCTCCGCCGACGTGTGCGACTCCACGTCGGCCACCGCCTCGGTGACGCGCTTCTTCGCGGCATCGGTGAAGAAGTCCGCCTCGCTCACCCGCGGCATCGTATCGCGGTATACAGAGACGACGTCATGCTCAAGATCAAGAGGCTCGACCACGTCGCGGTCTGCGTCGGCGACATCGACGAGGCGGCGGCCCGGTGGCGGGCCGCGTTCGGTCTCGAGCCGCGCGAGCGAGAGCTCGTCGCCTCGCAGCAGACCGAGGCGATGCTCCTGCCGCTGGGGGAGGGGGACGAGGCGACGAGCGTCGAGCTCATCTCCCCGCGCGGCAACGAGGGGCTGACGAAGTTCCTCGAGAAGCGGGGGCCGGGGCTCCACCACATCGCGGTCGAGGTCGAAGGGATCGAGGAGGCCATCCGGCTCCTCCAGGGCCTCGGCGTGCCGATGATCGACGCGGCCCCTCGCAAGGGGGCTCGCGGTCACAAGGTGGCGTTCGTTCACCCCAAAGCGACCGGCGGGGTGCTCGTCGAGCTCGTCGAGCCGGACCACGGCGACGACGAGCCGGTGACCCGGCGGCCGTGATCGGCCGTGGGCCCTGAAAGGATGTAGCCCATCGCCGTCTCCCTCAAGTATCCTCGCTGCGTGCTTGCTGGCACAGGAGGCCGGGCCTTGAAACGACGATCGATGAGCTTTCCCTCGCCGAGAACCGGGACGAAGATCCTCGCAGGCTGCGTGGCGGGCGCGCTCGTGCTCGCCCAGGTGCCCAGCGCGTGGGCGCAGGCGAGGCCGGCGCCGCCGACGTCGAAGGCCGATCTCGCCTCCGCGAAGCGCCACTACGGCGAGGGCGACAAGAAGTACAAGGCCGGCGACTACGCCGGCGCGGAGATGGACTTCAAGGCCGCCAACGACATCAAGGCCGCCCCGCAGACCGAGCGCTTCATCGGCCTCTGCGAGGACCACCAGGGGCACCTCCAGGTCGCCGTCGAGTGGTTCGACCGGTTCCTCGCCCACGTGCCGGACCGCATGGCGGAGCAGGGCGAGGAGATCCGCAAGCGCGAGGCGGAGATCAAGGCGATCCCCGGCAAGGTGCACGTCGAGTCGAATCCGCCCGGGGCCAGTGTCGCGGTCGACGATCGCCCGCAGAGCGCGCCGACGCCGATGGACGTCGACCTCGCGCCGGGCCCGCACACGGTCAAGCTCTCCGCGCCCGGTCGCCTGCCGACACAGAAGTCGATCGACGTGGCGTTCGCGTCACACCAGACGGTATCGGCCGACCTCGACCTCGAGCCGCCGCCTCCGCCCCCGCCTCCGCCGCCCGTCGCGCTGGCTCCGCCGCCTCCGCCTCCCGCTCCG
Source organism: Polyangiaceae bacterium (assembly GCA_050012715.1). GTDB lineage: Bacteria > Myxococcota_A > Polyangia > Polyangiales > Polyangiaceae > Palsa-1150. The sequence goes on along the minus strand of JBEKGQ010000054.1, from coordinate 1,979 downwards.
CCGCCTCCGCCGCCCGAGCCGCGCAGCCAGGTCCCGGCCTACGTCACGGGTGGTCTCGCCATCGTCGCGGCCGGCGTCGGCACGGTGTTCGGCATCATGGCGCTGAGCGACAAGAGCCAGTTCGACAAGAACCCGACGACGCAGACGGCCGACAACGGGGACACCCACGCGCTCATCTGCGACATGTCCTTCGGCGTCGCGCTGACCTTCGGCGTGACGAGCGCCGTCCTCTTCCTCACCCACGACGAGGCGCCGGCGACCTCGTCGACGGCCTCGAAGACGACGACCGCGAAGGCCAACCGGGTGAAGATCACGCCGACCCCGGTGGTCGGCCCCCACTCGGGCGGCGCGGGCCTCACGGTCCGGTTCTAGGCGCACATGGCTTTGACTACGAGGACATCGATGAGAACGAAGCGCTCGGTGAAGTGGGGCCTGGTGATCGCGGCGGCGACGGTGGCCGTGGCGGCCGCGATGCCGGGGTGTGAGCTACTCGTCGACTTCGACCGGAGCAAGATCCCCGAGGAGGGTGGCCTCGACGGCACGACGGAGGAGGGCTCCACCGAGGACTCGAGCAGCAGCAGCGGGGGAGACTCGTCGACGCCGATCGACAGCGGTAGCGGCGGCGACTCGACGATGGCCACCGACGGTCCGCAGGAGACGTCGACGCCGGCCGACACCGGCGGCGCGAGCGACACCGGCAGCGCGACCGACACGGGCAGCGCGGCCGACACGGGCAGCGCGGCCGACACCGGCAGCGTGGCGGATACGGGCAGCGCGGCGGACACCGGGAGCGCGGCCGACACGGGCAGCGCAGCGGACACCGGCAGCGCGGCGGATACGGGCAGCGCGGCCGACACCGGCAGCGCGGCCGACACGGGCAGCGCGGCCGACACCGGCGGCGCGAACGACGCTCCGTCGGACGCTCCCGACGGCGGCGGCTGAGCTGGCGCGCTCACCGTCTACGAGGTCATCGCGGCGATCGCGTCGGCGACGCGCTCGACGTCCGGCGGCATCACGACCGGCGCGTTGGCGCGTCGCGCGTCGATGCCCGGGAGCCTCCGCTCGTGGTAGGCGAGCTTGAACTCGGTGAACTTCAGGCCGTTGGCCGTCGACACGACCACCACGCGGTGCCTGGGCTCGATGAGCCCGCGCTCGCGGAGCTTGAAGAGGCACGCCAGGGCGACCCCGGTGTGGGGGCACGTGTAGAGACCCGTGCGATCCGCCCGGGCGCAGGCGTCGGCGAGCTCTTCTTCGGAGGCCTGCTCGACGACGCCGTTCATGGCGCGAAGCGCGACCATGGCGCGCGGGGCGCTCACCGGGTTGCCGATCTGGATGGCGCTCGCCAGCGTCGGCTCGGCGCGGATCGGCTCCACGACGTCCTTCCCGGCGGCGAACGCGCGGTAGACGGGGTTGGCGTGCGCCGCCTGGGCGATGCAGAGGCGCGGCATGCGGGCGACGAGGCCGAGCTCGAGCATCGTCTTGAAGCCGGCGTAGAGGGCGGCGGCGTTGCCGAGGTTGCCGCTCGGAAGGATGATCCAGTCCGGCGACTCCCAGTCGAACTGCTGGACGATCTCGAGCGAGACGGTCTTCTGTCCCTCGATGCGCAGGGGGTTCATCGAGTTCGCGAGGTAGACCAGGCCTCGGCGCGCGAGCTCCTTCACGACCGCCATGCAGCCGTCGAAGTCCGTCTCGAGGGCGAAGACCCGCGCGCCGTGCGCCAGCGGCTGCACGAGCTGGGCGGACGACACCATGCCCCGCGGCAGGAGCACCGCCACCGGCAGGCCGGCGGCCGCCCCGTAGGCGGCGAGCGAGGCGCTCGTGTCGCCCGTGCTCGCGCAGCACAGGACGCGCGCCGAGAGGGCTCCCTCCTTCAGCGCCTGACGGACGACGCTGACGAGCACCGTCATCCCCAGGTCTTTGAAGCTCCCGGTGTGGGAGTTGCCGCACAGCTTGAGCCAGACGTCGGAGAGACCTATCTC
>JBEKGQ010000053.1:0-16712 GCA_050012715.1 Polyangiaceae bacterium | reverse complement strand
GCGCGCTCCCCGCCCCCACCGCCTCGGTCGACGCCGTCCTCTGCCACTACGCGCTGATGCTCTTCGTCCCGCTCGAGCCCGTGGTCGCCGAGATCGCTCGCGTGCTCCGCCCCGGCGGCACCTTCGCCGCCGTGCTGCCCGCGATGTTCACGATCGCGGCGACATCGCCGGCACTGCAGGCGCGGATCGCCGAGCTGCGCGCTCGGGACCTGCCGGCGTTCCCGGAGCTCGGGCTCGTGGATCCGAGGCTGACGGCGCAGGGGCCGGTGGCCTTCTTTCATCGGGCCTCGGGCTTCGACGAGCCGCTCGACGTCACGACGCACACGGCCATCGCACGGTGGAGCCTCGCGCGCGTCGTGGCGTCCTTCCAGGACGTCTACTGGTTCGACATGCTGCGGCCGGAGACGCAGGCGACGCTCCTGGCCGACGCGCGGAGCATGCTGGCGCCGATGGGAGAGCCGCTGGAGGTGCACACGGAGATGCGGCTCGTCGTGGGGAGGCGGGCGGCCTTCACGCCCGGCCGAAGCCGGCCACGACACGCGCGAGATCCGCGCGCAGTCGAAGGCGGCCCAGCACCACCACCAGCGCCAGGACGTCCACGACCGCCACGCCGCCGAGGATGGGCACCATCCCCTGTCCGTCGTCGTGCACGAGAAGCGCGGCGACGATCCCGGTCGACGTCACGACGCCCGCGAGGACGAGCGCGACGACGACGTCGCGAAACGCGCGGGCCTGCATCGCGGGGAGCCGCTGCGACATCGCCATCCGGCCGTGCTCGACGCGCCCCTCCAGCGGGATGTCGCCCTGCAGGCTCGCGGACAGTCCGATGCGGGCGAGCACCGCCACCGGCCGCGCGCCCGCCGCGTCGCACAGCTTGAGCGCCCGCTCGGCGTTGTCGGCGCGGAGGAGCTTGTTGACCTGCTGCGCGAACTCCTGGCTCTGGAGCGCCCCCGCGGCGCCGCGCAGGGCGAGCACGAGGAGGACGACGGCGCCGATGCCGGCCAGGACCAGGAACGCGATCGCGACGACGTGGGGGTCGAAGGGGAGCGGGCGCACGAAGGCGGCCATCATAGCCCTGCGGGGCGCTTCTACTCCACCGGCAGCCCGAGCTCCTCGAGCTCGCGCCTCCGGAGGGGGAGCTCCTCGTGCGCATCCAGGTAGTGCCAGCCGGCTCACGGTGCCTTCCGCGGAGCATGGGGCCTTCGCAGCGTCCGCCGCAGCCCTTCGAGGTCGACGATCTCGACGCGGCCATACTGCAGCCTCACGAAGCCCCTGGCCTCGAGCCCGCGGAGCGCCTGGTTGACCGTCTGCCGCGACGTCGACAGCATCGCGGCGAGCGTCTGCTGGCTGACGCCGATCTCGCGCGCGCTGCGGTCGCTCCACTCGCCGTACCCCTCGGCGATGAGCACGAGCCGGTGCGCGACCCGCGCGGCGAGCGGGAGGAGCTGCGCGCTCTCCATGGAGACGAACGCGAGGCGCAGCTTCGCGGTGAGCAGCAGGGCCAGCTCGCGCCAGTAGCGAGGCTCGCGATCGAGGAACGCGAGGAGCGGCTCCTGCGGCACCTGGACGACCAGGCCTTCGGTGTCCGCGATGAGGTCGTGCGTGCGCGGCAGGCCGTCGAACAGCGGGATCTCGCCGACCCAGCTCGGTGGCTCGACGATCGTGAGGAGCGCCTGTTTGCCGTCGTCGTCGATGCCGCACGCGCGGAGCTGCCCCTCGAGCACGGCGAACACCCCGTTGCTGGCCTGCCCGCGGGCGAAGAGCACGTTGCGGGGGTGAACCGGGCGGAGGTGCGCCATGGCGACGAGAGCGTCCTGGAATGGCGGGGCAAGTCCGCGAAACCAGCGACCTGATCGCAGGAGCTCCCGGTAGTCCGCCACCCGCTTGTCCGCCATACGCTTGCCCCTTCGTAGGGCGATCCACGCGAACTGTCGGGCGCCCGACATTCTGGCGCGGCGGCCGTGAGCATAGTCCTTCCTGTAACGACGACCCAAGGAGAGACCCATGTTCGCTTCTGCTTTCGATTTGCCTCGCCGCTTTTTCCCCGCGTTCCTGGCCGCGTGCCCGCTCTTGCTCGCGCACTGCGCCGCCCCCGCGACGTGGACGGATCCGAACAACGCCGACCCCGCCGCCGAGCTCGAGGTGGCGCAGCCCATCGACGCGAGTGGACACGTCGCGGAGAACCCCGTCGGGCAACCAGTGTCGGTGCAGGTCACGATGATCCAGACCGGCCCGGGGACCTGCCAGTCGTGCGGGGTCGGGGGCTGCGGCTCGGTCGGCAACTCGACCGAGACCCCCGACTGCTCGGGTCCCGACACGCCGCTCGACTTCCAGCTCAGCGCGGTCGGGTGCGACCAGAACCTGTGCGACGTGGTCGGCATCCACCACGGCGACCCCGCCACCGGCGACACGGTGACGATCGTGCCGCACGCGGGCTTCGTCACGGTCAACGCGACCGGTACGAGCGGCTCGCTCGTGGCATCGGGCTCCGTGCAGGTGTTCGCGAACTGCACGAACGCGCCCGACGCCCCGAACTGCCAGTGACGCGTCGCGGGGCGCCGATGGCAGCCGCGACGGGATCGACCGCGCGGCTACTTGCAGGTGGGGGCGCCACCGTCGTCCGGAACGCCGCCGCCGTCGGGCAGCTCGCAGATGTCGACGTTGAACGAGCCGCTGAAAGACCCCTGCGCGCCGAAGGTGACGTCGTACGTACCGGTCACCGTCGTCGCGCTCACCTGGGTCAGCGTGATGCTGCCTCCGGTAGCCTCGACCGTGGGGGCCGACTGACACGTGGCGTTGGACGTACTCAGCTGCGCCCCCGCGATCGGTGCGTCGGCGCCAGCGTCAGGGCCGGCGACGGCGAAGGTGCCCGTCGCGACCGTCCCCGTCTCGACGCCCACCGCCAGCTCCAGTACGTCGAAGTTGGCAAACTCGATGTTCGCGCCGGTCGCTTCCTCCGACTGCGCCGTCGCGCAGGTGACGTCGGCGCGATTCGTCAGGAGCACGGCGACGACCTGACCCGAGCTGCTACACGTCTCGCTCCCCGACGAGGAGCCGGTGCAGGCCTCGCTCTCCGCCTCGACGACGGCCAGCTGCGACGCGACGGAGAAGGTCGTGCTGCCCACGGTTCCGGTCAGCGTGCCGCTCCCCGCCCCCGCTTCCCTCGTGGTCCCACCGCACGCCACGAACCCCGCCGCAGCCGCGACGGCGAGCGCTGCAAATCGGACGACCGCGGGACCACGAGAGCTCATCAGGGGGACTCCTTTGGCGGCCACTCTCTGCGGCAGCGCTTCCTCCAAGGTAGACTCCCGGACGCGACTCGGTTCGTCGTCCATCGGGGTGACGGGGGGGCGAGCCCCCCGGGTGAGGGCGGCAGAACGCTCCCTGATGCGGGCCACCGCCCCCGCGGGCATCAGGAGTCACGCGATCTCCGCCGGGCGACCTCGGTACGGAGGATGCTTCGAGACCGGCGGTGAGCCGACCACGAACGACCGACAGCGACCGCACCGTCCGCCGACACATCGACGTCGCCGCGGCCTTCGAAGCCGAGGAGCGACCGACCCGACCCGCCGTGCGCGCGCTGGTACCGCTCGACGCCGTCCCGGTCCTCGCCGACCGGCGGTCCGATGCCGGCCTGAGCGATCTCGCGCTGCAGCTCCTGCGGCGCGTCGATGGGCGAGCGCGCGCGATGGAGATCGTGACGGGCAACACGGGGACCCCCGGGCAGTGCGCCTCCGAGCTTGCTTCGCTGGCCCGTCTCGGCTTCGTCCGGCTGTTGCCGCCGATCCTCGACGACGGCACGCTCCCCCTGGAGGTCGACCTCTCCCTCCTGTGACTCTCGGCCGGGACGAGGGCGCGGGAGCGGCGAGCGAGGCACCTCTGCCGCGGCTAGACTCCACTGGTTGCCCGGTTTGTCGAAGCGCTGCCTCGTCCTCGGGAACTCCGGCTCCGGCAAGTCGACCCTCGCCGCGCGACTCGCGCGCGCGCACCGGTTGCCACACCTCGATCTCGACGTCGTCGCCTGGGAGCCGCGCGTCGTGCCCCCGACCCGGCGCGCGGTGGAAGGCAGCGCGCGGGACATCGCCGCCTTCATGGATGCCAACGAAGCGGGCGAAGGCTGGGTGATCGAGGGGTGCTACGGCGACCTCGCCGCGGTGACGGCGGCTCGGTGCACGACGCTCCTCTTCCTCAACCCGGGCGTCGAGGCGTGCGTGGCCAACGCGCGCGCTCGCCCTTGGGAGCCGCACAAGTACCCGACGCGAGAGGAGCAGGACGCGGGCCTGGAATTTCTGATCGGCTGGATTGGCGACTACGCGACGCGGAGCGACGTCTTCTCCCTCGCCGCCCACCGCGCCGTCTTCGACGGCTTCGCGGGGCAGAAGGTGGAGCTCGTGACACGCGAGGAGATCGCGAGCTTCGAGCTGTAGCGCCGGTGCGACGTCTCCCGCGCGGCGGCGGCGGCCCGCCGCACCACGCCCGGTCCAGCGTCGACGACGCACGCCACGTCGTCCACCACGATGGCGAGGCTCGGACCCGCGCGATCCGGATCCGCGAGAGGAGTGCCCGTGCCGAGCATGACCAGCCGGGTACGATGCATGGCCGCGGGCACGTCGCTCAGCATCGTCGTCCAACACAACAGAGACAGGAACGTCGCACTCGGGGAGACGGCGAACCCGTCCACCGATGTTCTGCCGTGAACCTTCCCTTGATGTGCGTGGTCCTGACCGCGCGACATGATCGGTCGCAGGGGGCGACGCGCGGGGTCCTCATCGGTGGAAAAACGTCCACTTGCGGAGTTCTTCGGGCGTCTGCGGACTTGGCGTGCCGGTTGCTCCAGCGATGGGTGATATGGCCCTCCGAACACCGGAAGCGCTCTGGCGCGAGTACTCGGCGCTCGTTCGTGGGGTCCTCTGTCGCTCGCTCGGATCGAACGCCGACGTGGACGACCTCGTTCAGGACACCTTCATCGGGCTCATTCGAACCGTTCCGGGGCTGCGCGACGCGAACGCGCTGCGAGCGTTCGTCGTCGGTACCGCGCTGCACGTGGCGCGCACCGAGCTTCGTCGTGGCAGAGTGCGGCGGCAGGTCGCCCTCACGGCGACGGGCACGCTGCCGGACGTCGCCGAGGAGCGCGAAGCCGATCCCGAAGCGCGCCGCGCAGTCCTCCGGCTCTGCGAGGTGCTCGACGGCGTCGACGCGCGCAGCCGCACGGCCTTCGTCCTGCGTCACGTCGAGGGCTGCGACCTCACCGAGGTCGCCGCGACGATCGGCTGCTCGCTGGCGACGACGAAGCGCGTGCTCGCCCGGACGAGAGAACGCGTGCGCATGGTCGTCCGACATGACCGGCTCGCGGCTCGCCCTCGAACGTCGCGGTGAAACACAAGCGCACGTCTCTGACCAGGCAGGGCGATGGGTACGAGGACGCGCGGGCATGGTGGATGCACCGGAGTGTTCGCAGCACGGAGGCTCCACGATGAAAGCGACGACCCGTTCTCCGCACGCGCTCGCGATGCTGACTCTCGGAGCGATGGCCCTGCTCCTCGCGGCGTGCGGCGGCGACCAGCAGACGCATGCGCAGGCGCCCCCGCCGCCGCCCCCCGTAGAGACCAGCCCGGTCGGAGCGACGAATCTGCAAGCGAGCCCGGGCTCCGTGCCCCCCAACACCCCCACCGCCTCGACCATCTCCGTCTCGGCCGACATCCTCCAGGCGTGCAACCTGCCCGACAAGGACGCCTACTTCGCGTTCGACTCGTCGGGCCTGACCTCGTTCGACCAGGCCCCTCTCGACGCGGTCGCTACCTGCTTCAGCAGCGGCCCGATGGCCGGGCACAAGCTGAACCTCGTCGGCCACGCCGATCCACGCGGCACGGCCGACTACAACGTCACGCTGGGGCAAGCGCGCGCCGACAGCGTCGCGACCTTCCTGACGACGCACGGCATGCTCAACCGCAACGTGACGAGCACGTCGCGCGGCTCGATGGACGCCACCGGACGCGACGAGACCGGCTGGGCGCACGACCGGCGGGTCGACGTGTCGAGGGGCGACTGAGGCTTCGGTGTCGACGCGAGGCGGGTCGGCCGGCAGCCGCTCAGACCCCTTGCAGACCGGCCTTGCGCAGGAGATCGAGCTCCGTGTCGGTGAGCGGCGCCGGGACGGGGCCCATGTCCGTCTCCTTGAAGCGCGACGTCATCCGCGGACGGAAGACCTTGGGCCAGGATGCTTCCCCGTCGACGGCGATCCACCAGTCGTCGCGGCCACGGAGCGCGAAGCGCGTGTGGTCGAGGTTGCCGTGCGCGTCGGGGCGCGGGCGGAGCGACTTGGCCTCCGCGTCCGTGAGCGGCAGCACGTGGAGATAGATCCGCTCTGCGCCCTTCGTGTCGCCGAGCGTGCCCTGGCTCTCGCGCGCGCCGTGCGACACGTTGTAGTAGCTCGACTCGACGAGGTAGTAGCCCGGCATGGGTCGATGTCAGCGGCGGGGACGACGGCGCCAGCCGAAGGCCACGAGACCGAGCATCGCACCCCCGAGGCCGAGGTCGGCGAGGTCGCTGCCTTCCCCGGTGGTCGAGCAGCTGCAGCCGCCCTTGCTCGCGGGCGGCTGGGTGCCAGCGTCGGCATCGCTCGCATCGACCGGCGTCGTCGTCGGACCGGTCGCGTCGACGGCGGCATCGGCGATTCCGCCGTCGCTCGAGCCGCAGCCCGTGACGGGCAACGTCGCCCCGCCGTCCGTGCCGCCGTCCGCGCTGACGACGGTCACGGTGGCCCGCGCCTCGCTGTTGTCGGTGTCGGTGACCTCGATGACGACGGTGCCGTCCGCCGGCCCGGCCGTGAACGCGCCGGACGAATCGAGGGTCGAGCAGAGCTCCGCCATGCCGACCACGCTGCACGTCGAATCCGACACGATGTTGAACGTCGTCGCGCCGACGCCGCCGGTGGCCTTGAAGGTGAGGCCCTTCTGGCCGGAGGCCAGCGTGATCGCGGCCGGGCAGATGGCCAGGGTGGAGGTCGTGGTCAGCGCGGAGAGCGGCGACCACGAGGCCAGGTAGTCGATGTCGCCGCCGTAGAAGGCGCCGACCTTGCCCGTGCCGAGGCCTCCCGGGATGGCCACCGTGAGCGACGCCGTACCGCCCTCGTTCCCCGAGGTGCTGGGCGTGACGGGCACCGAGCCCAGCGTGGCGCCGAGATCGAGGTTGCCCTGAGAATCGAAGGTCTCGACGTAGAACGTGACCGACCCGGTGAGCGTGGTCATGGTGGCCATGGAGGACACCGTGGCGCTCAGCTGGACCATCTGGCCCTCGGTGGCGGTCGTCGCACCGACCTTCAGCGCGGTCGAGGTCGGCGTGAGCTCCGACCACGCGGCGACGAGCTTTGCGCCGTCGACCGAGCCGAGGCCCGTGACCTGATCGTAGCCGACCCCGCACGTGTACCCGAACTGCAGCGGCGGCGTGGTCGGGCAGCTCGGCGAGCCCGCCGCGCAGGGGCAAATGTTGCTGCCCTGGGTGATGTCGTGGAACGCGGCGGCGCCGCTGGGGTTATTGGCGAGCGCGTAGAGGACGGGGTTGGCGTTGCCGAGGCCGACCGCCGCCGTGGGATGCGCCTTGGCGAGCGACTGGTTGACGAGCGCCAGGATGCCCGCGAAGGACGGCGCCGCGGCCGAGGTGCCGCCCACCGGCTCGGTGCGCTGGCTGGTGCCGCCATCGTGGTGCGTGGTCGTGACCACGGTGATGTACGGCAGCACCTCGTCCGACGCGCTGAGGGCGACGTCGGGGACGTCGCGGCCCTTGTCTTTCGGCGTGTAGGGGACCTGCCAGTAGGGCTTGGAGTAGACGACGCTCACGCCCCCGGTGCTGGCGTTGAGATCGGGGAAGCCGGCGTCGATGTCGGCCTGCGTGTCGCCCCAGGCGACCTCGGGGATGTAACCGGACGCGTTGAAGCTGCTGTCGAGGTACGTGCCGACGTTGGCCTGCGTGAGCGCGAACTCCGTGCCGCCGACGGCCGTGAGGCTGGGGATCGATGCGGGTATGCCCACGAACTCGCCCATGGTCGCGATCCCGGTGCGGTTGTCGGCGTCGCAGCCCGCGGCGCCGCTGTCGCCCGAGGCCACGAGCACGGTGATGCCCATGATCGCCGCGGAGTCGCCCATGGCCTCGTAGAACACGCCGTCGGCGGGGGTCAGGCCGGACTCGCACGTCCCGTAGCTGAGGCTGACGAGCGGCGCGATGTCCTGCTCCACCGCGTAGAGGAGGGCGTCGAAAGCGCCGTTGTTGTCGGCGGCGCCGGTGTAGACGTAGTCGATGGTCGCCGCCGGAGCCACCGCGCCGGCCCACTCGGTGTCGAGCATGGCCTCGCCCACGTCGCCACGGCTCGTGGCCGCGGCGCCGGTGTTGGGCACGAGGTGACGGACGGGCGGGTTGGCGGGAAGGTTGAACTTGCTGCGGAAGACGGTGATGTCGTCGTCGACGAACTCGGTCTGCTCGGCGACGGCGATGCTCTGTCCCGTGCCGTTGATGCCCGCCGCGTAGAGCGAGTTGAGATCGTAGATGGCGGCGAAGTCGGCGGGGGCGAGGACGGGAATGTTCTCCGTCCCGCCGTCCTGCGTGGGCTCCGGGAAGGCGTAGCGCGGTTTGGGCGCACGGTGCCTGGGCGGCGCGGGGCGGAAGTCGTTCATGCCGTGAAGGCCGAGGACGAGACCTTGGAATTCGACCGGGATGCTCGGCGCCACGGTCATCGCGAAGTGATCGGCTCCCGCGACCTCGATCGCGTGGAGCTCGGTCGCGAAGGCCGACTCGATGGAGCCGACGTCACCGCTGAAGCCGATACGCGTGGCGGTGCGCGAGGGGCCGTCCACCGTGAGACCGTGCGCGCCGAGCCACGCCGAGACGCGCGCGACGTCGGCGGGCGAAGCACCGAAGCGCGACGCGTAGTCCTCGGGCCTGAGCCAGCGGTGGTAGCTCGGTGACGTGGGGTCCTGCATCGCGCGGAGCAGCTTCGCGCGCTCGCCCTTCTGCGCGGCGCTCGGCTGGAGCAGCACGGACATGCCCGTGAGATGGCGCGAGGGGTCGAGGCGCCCCTCGTCCACGCTACGGCGCACGAACGGATGCACGCTCCCCGGCAAAGTCACCAGGCCGCTGGCGACGTTGACCGGCGCCGGAGCCGCCGCGGCCGCGCCCGCGGGCTGGTACAAAGCGGCCGCCACCAGCACGAGGCCGGGGCTCATTGAGAGAAGGGCGCGCGCAAGTCGTTGCGCGCGCGACCGGGTCGAACTCGGCTTCATCGGAGGCTCCCCTGAGCGCGTGCGAGCTCGGAAGGGGCTCGCACGAACGCGCGTCCTTATGCCGCGCACGTCACGAAGTCGCAAGCACTCTGGCTACCCTCACAGTGCGGCAATCATCATGCGCCCACGCTGGAGTTCTTCCGCGAGCCTCTCACGGCGCCATCGCGGTCTCGATCCTTGCGCGGGGCGAGGAGCGTCGGTTCGAGCCACAACCGACGTCAGGGGGCCTCGGCTACGGCTTGCCCTCGTCCGCCCCTTCACCGCCGGTAGGAGGCGCGCCCGGCGCAGGCCTCGACGACGGCCGCGGGGGCGCGAGCGATCCCGGGCGCGGCGCCACCGGTCCGGGGCGCTGCGACTCCGTCGCCGTGCGGACGGAGCCCACCGAGGTGGGCGGCGGGCGCGACACTGCCACTTGAGCGACCACCGCCTCGTCGCTCGGATGGTTCTCGGCGAGCGGCGGCGCAGGCTCGGCGGGAGGGGCCGCCTGCGGTGCGACCGGCGCGGCCTCCGGTGCGACGGCAACCGGCGCGGCCTGCGGTGCGACGGCGACCGGCGCTGGCGTCGGTGCGACGACGGCCGCCGGCTCGGAGAGGCCGAGCGTGGCGAGGATCGTACGTCCTCCGTCGGCCAACCCCTCGAACTTCTGCTCGAGCTCGCGGCGTGGGAGGAAGATCTCTTCGCGCCGACCATTGTCGAGCAGACGCTTCAGCACGAGCTCGGTCTGCGTGAGCGAATGGCGCGCGATCTCCTGCACGACGGGGGCTATCTTCTGAACGAGGCGCTCGACCATCGTGCGCGCGGACGGATGGCCGTCGAGCGGTTGACCGCCGAGGGTGGCCCAGGCGAGCGCCCTGCGCGCGTCGATGAGCCCTCCCGCGTGCGCGACGAGCTTCTCTTCGAGATCGAGCATCCGCGTCTCGTCCTCGTCCGTGAGATCGAACGCGGGCAGCTCGGCGCCCTCGCCGACACGCGTCAGGCTCACGCGAGGCGCAACGCGTCGCACGACGACGTCGTAGCCCGCGCCGACCCCCTCGACCGAAGAACGCAGCGAGATGTGGGTCTCGTTCCCCGACACCGTGAGACTGGTGATGTACTCCTTGTCGAGGCGCTGAGGCTTGAGCTTCACTTCCTTGCGTAGCCAGCCGCTGATCTCCGGCGCGTGGACCTCGAGTCGTTCGACGACCTTGTCGACGCGGAGCGGATGCGAAAAGGGATGGCTGTCTGCGATGTCGAGATCCACCACCGCCTCGAGATCGTCGAGGGCGAGGACGTGAAGCTGCGCAACGTGGCGAGAGCCTTCGCCCAGCGTGACGCGAACCTCCGTCGTCGCATCCGGAAGATCGTGGCGAAGGAGCAGGGCGCCGAGCGCCCGCATGGTCCCGCCACGATCGCGTTCGGTCTGTGACGCGTTGCGTGCGATCTCGCTCTCCGCGTCCCCTCGAACGCGCTCGATCGCGGCACCGACGAGCTCGGCGGAGGAGCGCATGACGGCCTGCGCGCAAGGAGTCACGGGCGAGGGAGCAGTGGTGGCGGACATCGCCGCGACGACGGCCCGCGAAACGGCGTCGCCGAACGCCTCGAGCCGGGCGGCATCGATCTCGGCCGCCCGGCGGAGCTCGTCCGCCCGCATCGAGTCTCCGCGCCGCCGCTCGTCTGCCCCCAGTATCTGGGCCGAGAAGTCGACCACGTCGCGGAGGAAGTCGATGTAGTTTATCTCGAGCGTCGAAGGGGTCGAATCGCCGTAGAGATAGGGCATTGGGTCTCCGCGGAGGTCGCCCTCCCACCCCATGGTACCGCTTCCTGCCCTTCCCGCGTCACACCGAACCTTCACGATTGCGTCGGCATGGCACGGGGCCCATCTCGGGGTTCGGGCGCGGGCGACGGATCGCCAAAGAGCGTGTTACGGCATCGCTACCGTGAAGCGCTCCTCCTTCGCAATCCTGGTCCTCGCGAGCCTTGCCCTCCCAGCTTGCGGCGGGCGCGCGGGCGCAACCAGCAGCGACCCGGGCGACGCTTCCACGGCAGACGACGCGCCCACCTCCGACGCGGCGAGCGATGACGCCGGCAGCGGGCCGACTCTCGTCACGGATCCGGACGCGGGAATGGGCTGGTTCAGCGCTCTCCTCGGCACGGCCAAGACGTCGATCGACATGACCATGTACGAGCTGACGGACACGACGATCACCGGCCTTCTCACGCAGGCCGCGAAGAACGGCGTGACGGTCCGCGTCATTCTCGACCAGAACCTCGAGAAGACGGACAACACCCCCGCCTACAACACCTTGAGCGCTGGGGGCGTCCAGGTCCACTGGGCGAACCCCACCTATGCCGCGACCCATCAGAAGACGGTGACGATCGACCGGATCACGTCGGCGATCATGACCATGAACCTCACCCCGGACGACTACGTGACGAGTCGTGACTTCGCGGTCGTCACCACCGACGCCGCGGACGTCGCCGCCATCGAGACCGTCTTCGAGAGTGACTTCGCGAGCATGGCGATCACCCCCCCCACCGGCGACGACCTCGTGTGGAGCCCGACCAACGCGCTGTCGTCGCTGACGGGCATCATCCAGGGCGCGAAGACCTCGTTGTGGGTGGAGAACGAGGAGATGGGCGACGACGCGATCGTCTCGGCCCTGTCAGGCGCGGCCTCTCACGGGGTCGCCGTGAACGTCGTCATGGAGAACTCCAAGGACTACCAGACGGAGTTCGCGACGCTGACCAACGCGGGCGTCGCCCTCGCCACCTACGAGCATGCGGCGCTCTACATCCACGCCAAGATCATCGTCGCTGACTATGGATCGACCGAGGCGAGGGCCTTCGTTGGTTCGGAGAACTTCTCCAACGCGTCGCTCACCGAGAACCGCGAGCTCGGGCTCATCACGTCGGACTCGACCATCCTCACCTCGCTCTACACGACGCTGCACAGCGACTACGACGGGGGCACCCCGTTCAAGCCATCGGACGGCGGCTCCGAGTAGCGAGCCGAGAGTACTCCGGGGACCGCTTCAGCCTCGCCGCAGCTGCTCCCACGTCACCGAGAACCCCATGGTGAATCGGGCGTTGATCTCGCTCCTTGGCTGCAGCTCGATCGGCGTGGCCACGGTGTCCGCCGACGTCTCGACGCGTCGAGGCGCGCGGTACGTGAATGCGTCGACCCCGAACGGCCCGAAGTAGCCAGCGGCCGTGAGGGCGGCGGCGACCCGTTCGGCTTCGGGCGGTAGCTCGGCGGGTGCCTGCCCGGGGGGGATTCGCTCGCTCGACACCCATGCGCCGCGGGCGTCGCACCTCTGCCTGACGACCGGGCCGAGCGTGAGAGAGCCTCCCGGCGCCAGGACTCCGTGGATGGCCAGCTCGTCGACGATGACCACGTCGGGCTCGATCTGCACCCCCCCCTGTGCGAGACCCGCGAGCACGAAGGCCATGTCCGAGTCCGTCAGCCGGCCAGGGTCCACGATGCGCTGGCCGCGGCCCGTCATGCCGAAGTTGCGCTTGACGCGCCATGCATCGGAAAGCTCGCGGGGCGGAGATGTGGACAGGCGCTCACGGGCCTCGATCTCGCTCGTTACGAAAACGGCGCCGGGCAGGGTTGCGCCGAGTGACGACGCGAACGCCCGGGCGTTCACCCGCACGAGCACGTCGCAAGCCGGGTGAGGCTCGGGCTCGGCGCCGGCGCGACGGAGAAGACGGAGGGCCCTCGGGGTAGGACAGAAGGCGCGCCCCACCCTGCCGTGCGCGATCCCGGGCGGCGAGCTCTCGTCGACGAGCAAGTCCCGGTGCGGGTCCAGCAATGATGCGGCGAGGCGCGGTACGTAGGCCCTCATCGCCTCGCGAACACTGCGATTCGGTGCATAGGACGCTCGCGCGCCAGCGGCACCCGAGGCGATTGCGGCGAGCTCGACGTCCGCGTCCAGGTTCAGGACCCACGCGAATCCGGCTGCCATGCGTCCAGCTCGTCGAGAAACTGTTCGGTCTGACCGGCCCGCAGGCGCGCCTCGCGCTGCAGCGGCCGACCGCGCATCAAGAGGGGCGACAGCGGCGGGGCCAGCGCCCGCCGCCAGGTCTCGAACTCGAGGGTCGAGCGAAATGCTCGGAACCAGCGGACACCGAAGCGAACGTGCGCAATCTCCTCGTGGCCAACCTGCTCCTGCAGGCGCGCGCCCTCCTCGTCACCGACCTCGCGAAACCGCGCGGCGAAGGAAGCGGAGTGCTCCAGGTTCGCGCTCTCGACGCCGACCCCCATGGTGGCGACGAACGACGCGGCGTCCGCGCAGCGCGGAACGCGCTCCCAGAACCAGTCGCGCACCGGGAAATCCCCGATGGCGAACCCGAGGCGCTCGATGTGACCCGCATAGAGGTGCATGTGCCGGATCTCGTCATGAGAGATACGGAGCAGGCCCCGGCGAAACGCGCTCGGAGCGTCGGGGAACGCGAGCACGGCCCAGGCCATGAGCTCGGCCGCCTGGAGCTCGTGGTGGAAGAAGGTGTGTAGCGCTCTGGCCCTGCCGCTGGGAGCGGCGAGGCCGCGCGTCTTGACGGCCTTCGGCACCACCCGCAGCTCGCGCGGGCGCCCCGGCGCGTCGAGGCGGCGAGCCGGGACATCGCCCGGCTCCCATGCCGTGGGCAAAGGGGGAGGAGCGAGCTTCTCGTCGAGCCTCTCGGCGCGCACGTAGTCCCATGCCCATCGCTCGACGGTGCCAGCGGAGGGCTCCTGCATCGCGGGGAAGGCTAGGCGCGGTGCGCAGTGCGCGCCAGTGGCCTCTCGAACGCCGGGCCACCTCCCGTAGAGCCGACGGGCTACGCTTCGGGCGGTGAGCACGAGCCCGCCCGTCGGCGCCGGACTTTGCGAGGACTGCGAGCACGCTCGGCGCGTCACGTCCGCACGCGGCTCGGTGTTCCTCCTCTGCGGGATGCACGAACGCGATCCGCGCTTCGTGAAGTCCCCACGGCTCCCGGTGCTGCGGTGCCCCGGCCACGAGAGTCGCCCGCCGTCGTGTCTCCCCGTACCATCGCGCCGCACATGAGAGCCTCGAACGCACTCCTCTCATTCGGTCCGCTTCTCGTCGCCGCGATCGCGTCCATCAGCGTTCCGGCGCGTCCCGGCGGCACGACCGGCGCGGAATCGACGGAATCACCCGGTCAGCGCATCTTCGTACAGCGCTGTGCGCTGTGCCACGCCACGGATGACCGGGGCAGCCAGGGGCCCGGCCTCGGGGGCGTGGTCGGACGGCCGGCCGCTTCGACCCACTTCGGCTACACGCGAGCGCTGCGTGACTCCGGGCTCGTGTGGGATAGATCCACGCTGGACCGTTTTCTCGCCGCGCCATCCCAGGTCGTTCCAGGGACGGCGATGCCGATGCCCGTCCCGGACCCCGACGAGCGACGCCAGATCGTCGATTACCTGGCGACGCTAGTCTCGAGCGTGCCGTCATCGGGCCGCGCGACGTCAATGGTGAGCGCACTCCCGGCGCCGGCCCTTCCCGCGCCTCGCTCGGGGCGCGACGCGCTCGGCGACTACCGGAGCGACGGACCCGGCGTCCGGCGACGCTTCACGGTCGGCGATCTGCCGGCGCCGTTCGCGACACCGTCCTCACGCAATGCGCCGGAGGTCGTGTCGCCCCCCGCTGGCGCGCACCCGTACGTGCCTCCCGGGTTCCGTGCCGACGTCTTTGCCGCGGACCTCGACGGACCGCGCGTCCTTCGCGTCGCGCCCTCGGGTGACGTCTTCGTGGCGGAGAGCCAGGCCGGCCGCATCCGCGTGCTCCGAGCGCGCGACGGGGTTTCCGCGGTCGAGGAGAACAGAGTCTTCGCGAGCGGGCTCGACCAACCCTTCGGTATCGCGTTCTATCCTCCCGGCGGCCATCCGGAGTGGGTCTACATCGCCGAGAACAACGCGATCGTTCGCTTTCCCTATCGCGACGGCGATACGAGCGCGAGCGGAGCGCCCGAGACGATCGTCCCGAGGCTCATCGGCGGCACCGGCGGCCACTGGACGCGCGACATCGCGTTTTCGACCGATGGCGCGACGATGTTCGTGTCGGTCGGCTCCGGCTCGAACGTGGCCGAGGACGGCGAGGACGAGACCGACCGCGCCGACGTGCTGGCGTTCGATCCGATCGGGCGGAATCGTCACGTGTTCGCGAGCGGCATCCGGAACTGCTCCGGCCTCGCCGTGCACCCGACGACCGGCGACGTCTGGTGCGCGACGAACGAGCGCGACGGGCTCGGCGACGACCTCGTACCGGACTACGTGACCCGGGTACGCGCGGGCGCCTTCTATGGTTGGCCCTGGTACTATCTGGGCGACCATCAGGACCCGCGCCACGATGGAGAGCGGCCGGATCTCCTGGGGCACGTCACCGTGCCCGATGTGCTCTTGCAGGCCCACTCCGCCGCGCTGCAGGTGGCGTTCTACCGCGCGACCGCATTTCCCCCCGAGTACCGTGGTGCATTCGTCACCCTTCACGGTTCGTGGAATCGCAGCAAGCGCACGGGACCCAAGGTCGTTCTCCTCCCGCTCACCGAGGATGCTCCTACCGGGGAGTACGTAGACTTCATGACGGGCTTCGTCGTGGACGACGAGACCGTCTGGGCGCGCCCCGTCGGGGTGGCGGTGGCGCACGACGGGGCCCTCTTCGTGGGCGAGGACGGGAACGGGACCATCTGGCGGATCACTCCCACCGGCGGAGCTCGCGCGGGCCAGTGACTTCAGCGGGGATTCAGCCGTGCGTGCCTCGCCCGGTCACGATCCCGCAGGCATCCCGCGCGTCGGCCATCACCTCGCGAGCGACGGTGCGCGCGCGCTTCGCCCCCTCGACGAGCACCCCCTCGACGAACGCTTCATCCGCCGCGATGCCGCGCCGCTTCTCGCGGAGAGGGCCGAACGTCTCGGTGTAGGCCTCGTGCAGGCGCTTCTTCAGCTCGCCGTAGCCGACGCCACCCTTCACGTACACGGGCTCGAACTCCGCCGCCTTCGCCGGCGCGAGCAGACGATAGAGCGTCATCAACGTGTCGTTCGGGTCCTTCGGATCCTCGACCCCCTTGCTGTCGGTCTTGATCGACGCAAAATACGTCTTCCACGCCTGCTTGTCGCTCATGCCATCCGGCAAGAAGATGGGGATGGTGTTGTCGTAACTCTTGCTCATCTTTTCGCCGTCGACGCCGGGGACCCTCGCTCCGACGGAGAAGCGCCACTCGGGTCGCACGAAGACCTCGCGCCGGAACGCGGCGTTGAAGCTCCCCGCCATGTCCTGCGCCATCTCCACGTGCTGCTGCTGGTCCTTTCCGACCGGCACGATCGTGCTCCGGCAGATGAGGATGTCCGCCGCCATGAGCACCGGATAGTTGAAGAGCCCCATCGAGGCCTCGAGACCCTTGGCGACCTTGTCCTTGTAGCTCGTGGCGCGCTCGAGGAGCCCTTTGCCGACGACGCACGAC
>JBEKGQ010000052.1:0-16776 GCA_050012715.1 Polyangiaceae bacterium | reverse complement strand
GTCTTCGGCTCCAGCGACCACTTCAAGGCCCACGGAACCGACAACGGCCGTCACTACCTCTCCGAATCCGGCACCACCTACGGCGTCTACGACGACGCTCGCGGCGAGATCGCCACCGATCTCTCCCGCGGCGAAGCGCACATTTTCACCATCGCCCACGAGCTCGCGCACGTCCTCATGGACGCCGACGCGATGGCCGCCGGCTGGCATGCGCCGCGGTGGTTCCAGGAGTGCGTCGCCTCGCTCTACGAATCCCCGGTGCTTCCCGACGACGCCCACGGCGTCATCCACGGCACCGACGACTGGCGCTACCTCCAGCTTCGCCCCGCCGTCGCCGCGCACGATCCCGCCGCGCACCTCGGCGCGCTGTTCGGCATGAGCGACGACGACTTCCTCGGCCAGACGGACGCCGGCGGCATCGACGGGGTGCGATCGCACCTCAATGCCGCCACCGCGCGCGCGACGTGCCAGATGCTCGACGCGCAGGACGCGCTGTGGCCCTTCTACCGCGCCTGGCGCGATGGGCACGCGGAGGACCGCGACGGCGTCGCCGCGTTCACGCGCGTCGTGGGCGCCGCGCCCACGTCGGAAGGGGAGGAGACGGCGTGGGCGAAGTGGGTGGCGCGGACGCGGTGAGCGGAAGGGAACGCGGGCTCACCGTGACCGATCCGGCGGGGACGGCACGTGTGGCGGAGGGACCCGTCTACGGCTCGCATCGCGAGGGTCGTCGACAACCGACCCATTCCACGAAGTGAGCGACGTCCTCCGCGGCAGCGGCGACGTGCGGTAGCCCGGCCGGTCCGGTCGTCGGAGGTCTTGCTCCCCGCAGCCGCCCGACGCCCTCGGACGGTTGCAGCCACTCCGGGGCGGGGCGTAGCCTGAAAAGATGCGCGCTTTTCCGTTTCGGGCGCTCGCGGTGGCGACCGCCTGCATGGTTCTCGCCCTGGTCCTACCGCGCTGCACGTCCACGTCATCCTCGTCTTCCGGGAGCTCCGCCGGCGGGTCGACCGGCAGCGCCACCATCGGCCCGTCCGGCGGCACGGTCAGCTCAGTCGACGGCCGCCTGCAGGTCATCGTCCCCGCGAACGCCCTCTCCTCCCCGGTCACCATCGTGGTCGATGCGGTGAGCGCACCGGGCGCCGTGGGCAGCGCCTACGACGTCGAGCCGACGGGGACGCAGTTCGCGGTGCCGGTGACCATGACGGCGAGCTACGGCGGCGTGAGCCTGAACGGGGCGTCGCCGAGCACGCTGGCGATGGGCGTCTACGTCGGGGGCTCCTGGCAACTGCTCGCGGGCCAGTCCGAGGACACGAACGCGCAGACGGTGTCGGGCACCACGACCCACCTGTCGACGTACGCCGCGACGGGCGAGATCTGCGTCCAGATGAGCGGCGACTTCGGTGGAAGCGGCGGTGGCACCGGGTCCTCCGGTGGCACCGGATCCTCGGGCGCCATGGGCGCGCCCTCGTGCAGCACGCTCTGCGACGCGTACCCGGGCTCCACGGCGACGGCCTGCACCATCGGCGCGGGCACCTACTCGGGGACCTGCTGTTTCGCGCCGGGCGCGCCCGCGTGTCAGATGAACGCCGCCGGCTGCAGCGGAGAGTGCACGCCGCCGACGTGCGCCGCGGCGTCTGCCTGCCCCACGAGCTCGACGCAGCAGTCCTGCACCGACGTCTCGAGCGGCTACCAGCAGGTCTGCTGCTACCCGGTGGGATTCAACCCGTGGGGGACGACCGGAGGCGGCGACGACGGGGGGAGTGGCGGAGCGATGGGGGGCAGCAGCACCGGTGGGATGATGGGCGGGAGCGGGAGCAGCAGCAGCAGCGGCGGCGTCAGCAGCAGCGGGAGCGGGAGCAGCAGCGGGAGCAGCAGCGGAACGAGCGGCGGCGGGGGCATGGACGCGGGCGCGCCGGAGTGTCCCGGGAGCTGCACGACGGACACGCAGTGCGCGGCCTGTCCCTTCGGCCCGGGGCAGTACGGGTGCTGTCAGCAGCAGGGCAACCTCTGCGTCCCGCAGCCGTCGCCGTGCGGGGCGGCCGACGCGGGCGCAGGGTGACCCGGCGAGGCGAGGTGCTGACGGGCCCCGTGGCGACGGTCGGCCTGAGGCTACCCTCTACTTCTTCAGCGCCTTGACGATGAGCGGGTAGTCGAAGCTCTTCACCGGGCGGCCGGTGAGGTCCTTCTTGATCTGGTCGACCGTCGCCTTGTCGCCCGCCTTGTCGGCCATCCGCAGGATGGTGAGCTTCCAGCCGATGTCGTCGGGCAGGCACTTGGCGAGCAGCGCCGCCGGGGCCTTGGCGTCCTTCTTGTCGAGCGCCGTCACCGCATCCGAGAGCATCTCGGCGTTGAGCTGCAACACGGTGCGCTCCGGGGCCTTCTTCACTTCGGCCTGGTAGAGCGCGACGCTCTTCTGCGCGTCGGGGACGTTCCCCAGCGCGATCTGCGCGAAGGCCTTGGCGCGGATGAAATTGATGCGGCAGTTGATCTTGTCGAGGCCGGAGGACTGCGCACGGCCGTCACACTTCGCGAGCGCCGCGTCGGCCACCTTGAGCGCGTCCGCGGTCTTGCCGTTGATCCACAGCGCCCGGGTGCGCGTGCCGGCGGGATGCCAGGCGGCCGGCAGGTTCTGCGTCTCCGCGTCCTTCTCCGCCGCGTCGAGCGCGGCCAGCGCATCGGCGTCCTTGCCCTCGGCGAAGCTCACCGACGCCGCGTTCACGCGCCGATCGATCGCGTCGCCGGCGTCCACGTCGGCGACCTTGCCCTTGTCGAGCGCGTCGCGCGCCCCGGCAAAGTTGCCGAGGATCGTCCGGACCGTCGCGAGGTCGTAGTACGCGCCCAGCACCTTCGGCCCGAGCTCGACCGCCTTGACCAGCGCCGCCTCGGCCTCGGTGCCCCGGTTGAGGTTGAGGAGCGCCCCGCCGAGGGCTCGCTGGGCCGCCGGCTCGCCCGGCGACGCCTCCGCGTACTTCTTCGCGGACGCGAGCGCGTCGTCGTACTTCTTCTCCTCCGTCTGCACGTTCGCCAGCGCCCCGTAGACGAAGCCGGCGGCCGCATTCAGCGCGATCGCCTTCCCGTACTCCGCCTCGGCCACGGTGTAGTCGCGGTGGAGGTAGGCGATCCGGGCGGCGTACGCGTGGGCCCGGAAGTCGTCCGGCGCCACCTCGGCCAGCTTCTTCAGGTTGCGGTCGTACGTCTGGATGTCGGCATGGCGTATCGCGGACAGACCCTCGACCAGCAGCCTCTCGGCGTCGGGCAGCTTCGCGGCGAGCGCCACGGCCTTGTCGAAGATCGTCTGGCCCGCCGTGCCCTGGGTGAAGAAGCCCACGCAGGCCTGGGCGAGGGCGAAGTCCGCGTCCGCGGCGACCGCCTGATTGCACTGGGCGAGCGCCTCCTGATTCCGGCCGCTGTCCCAGAGGTCCCAGCCCTTCAGGAACGCGGCCTTCGCGTCGGGCGACTTCGTGGTGACGGTGATGAGCTTCTTGTCCGGTGCCGCCGCAGCGGCGCTCGGCGCGGCAGACGCCGCGGACGAGGAAGGCGCCGCCACGGCGCTCGCCGCACCGGCAGCGCCGCCCGACGACTCGTCACACCCCAGCGGCGCGATCGCAACCAGCGCCAGGAGACCCGCCCATCCCATCGTCCTCTTCATGGTCAAACCCCTCCGCCTTGCGGCCGGGCGGCAATCTACGCCTCTCGCGAGGTCGGCGTACGCCTTTGACCGCGATCGTCAGTCTTCTCACGCCAGCGCGGACACGGATCCGGCATGACGTCGCGGACGGGCCACTTCTCCCGTGCGGCCGGGAGGGGCACGTGGATTGCTTGGGAGGCGCGCCCATGGACCGGCTTCGCTCGCTCGCGCTCTCGCTGCCTGCTGCCTTCGCGCTCCTCGCCTCGTCCGCGTGCGGAGGCGGCGCCGCGAACGCCGGTGGCGGGACGGCGACGGACTCCGGCACGTCGAGCGACTCCCCGGTCCCGGAGGCCGAAGATGCCGCGCTGGACGGAGGCGAGCCGGAGGCCAATCCGGACCTCGTCACCATCGCTCTCTCCGTGTGCGCGCCGTCGCTCGTCTACATGGCGCCCGCCACCGTCGGATCGCAGAGCTTCCAGCTCCTCGTCGACACCGGCTCCACCACGCTCGCGGTGGCCTCGAGCGCGTGCTCGGGATGCGGCGTCACGCCCGAGTACACCCCGGGCTCCAGCGCGGTCGACGAGCACCAGACGGCGACGTCCCAGTACGGCACCGGCAGCTGGACGGGCGAGATCTATCAGGACACGGTGGCGCTCGGGTCGGCCGCGACGCCGGTCAAGCTCGCGGCCATCGACACCCAGAGCGACTTTTTCCAGGACTTCACGTGCAGCATGCAAGGGGTCGCCGGCTTCGGGCCGGCGGGCGCCGCGCTGCCGGGGACGAACGCCTACTTCGACGACCTCGTCGCCTCCGCCAAGATGCCCGACGTCTTCGCGACGCAGCTCTGCGACGGCAGCGGCACGCTCTGGCTCGGCGGCTACGACCCGTCGGCGGCCACCGGAGCCCCGCAGTACGTGCCGCTGGCGTCGGGCGCGCTGTCGGACGTGTACTACTCGGTGAGCCTCACCTCGGTCACGGTCGCCGGCACGACGGTGCCGATCGCCACCAAGCAATTCGCCGACTCGGTGGTCGACACGGGTACCGCCGGTTTCCTCCTGCAGACGAGCGCGTACGACGCGCTCACCGCGGCCATCCAGAGCGACGCGGCGTTCACGGAGGCCCTCGGCTCGTCCTTCTTCGCGAGCCAGACCGGCGGCGTCGCGTGCGCCGCCTCGACCGCCACCAAGGCCGCCCTCGACGCGGCCCTCCCTCCGCTCACGTTGACGTTCGGCAGCGTCTCGATCCAGGCGGCGCCGACGGACTCTTACCTGTTCCCCTACATGGGGAAGGCCTGGTGCTCCTCGCTCGTGACGGATCCGAGCGTCTCCTCGGAGCTGCCGCTCGCCTCCATCATCGGCAGCCCGATGTTGCGCTCCAGCATCGTCGTCTTCGACCGGGCGAAGAACCGCATCGGCTTCGCGCCGCACGCGCCGTGCCCCTAGCAACGACCTCTACCTCTTGCCCGTCATCGCCTCGAACCACGCCGCGGCGTTCACGAGGACCGGCCGCGGGAGCCGCCGGGTCACGGAGGGAACCGGCGCGGTAGCGCGAAGCACATGCGGGGGGCGGCCCTCGATTGACGACTGCTGCGCTAGACTGAGTCATGGTCCGCGGCGCGCGGGGTATCGTGATCGGTGCGTCCGTATGGCTCGGCGTGCTCGCTCCCGCCGGGTGCTCTTCGTCGTCCTCGGAGACGGCATCCGGCTGCCTCGGGGACGTGTGCGGTGCCAGCGAGGCTGGCGAAGCGGGATCGGCGCTGGAATCGGGCTCGGGCTCGGGTCCGGAATCGGGTTCGGGCTCGGGCTCCGGGGACTCCTCGGGTGGGGACTCGGCCCATGACTCGGGGGACGACGCGGCGGACGCTCCCGACGCGGTCGCCCTCGTTCCGGCCTTCTACGTCTCGCCGGCCGGCCACGACACGAACCCCGGCACCGTCGCGCAGCCGTTCCTGACCCTCGCGAAGGCGCAATCCGCGATGCAGGCGAGCGCCTCCATCAAGACCACCTATGTCCGGGCGGGGACGTATGCCCTCTCGGCGTCTTCCGGCACCAGCAACTGCGACGGCGGCATGGGAACCACCGCGATCGACCTCGGCGCGGCCGACAGCGGCGAGACGTGGTCGTACTACCCACCGGACGGCTTCGGCAGCGCGGTCCTCGACGGTGGCTCGACGAGCCCGACCACCGGGGTCGCATGCGCCTTCGCCGCCAGCAGCGCGCCCAAGCTCACCTTCGTCGGCCTCCAGTTCCAGCACCTCCAGTATTCGGCCATCTGGGTGAATTCCTCGCCCAACCTCGTCGCGACCGACAACACGATTCACGATCTCACCGTCGGCATCTTCAACATCGGAGGGATCGCCGTTCACGCGTCGTCCGACGTGACGGTGACGAACAACTACATCCACGACGTGGCGTACATGGGGGTCGGCGCCTGGGGCGGGAGCATGAGCAACACGACGATCTCCGGCAACGTCATCCTGAATTCATGCACCGCCGCGGCGCAGCCCGGAGGCAACGACCAGGACGGCGGCGACTGCGGGGCCATCTACCTGTGGGACACGACGCACGCTTCGACCAACGGCCTCGTCAGCAACAACTACATCCGGGACGTGAACGTCTCGTCGAACGGGGCCGGTGACTACACGGGCTGCTGCGCGACCGGGATCTACCTCGACGACGGCATGAGCAACGTCACCGTCTCCGGCAACGTCGTCACCGGCATCAAGAGCCAGTGCTTCGTCATCCACGGCGGGAACGACGACACGTACCGGGACAACCTGTGCGACCTGAGCGTCTCGCAGTACCAGCGCGTCATGACGTACCAGTCGGACTCGCTCATGCTCGCCATGAGCGGCAATTCGGTCGAGGACAACGTCATCGTCGCCGGCAGCACCAGCGCCGGAACGGGCTACTCGGACGGCGGGACGCCGACGGCGCCGACGATCAAGAACAACGCCTACTACAACTACGTGGGGACCACGGTCGACAGCTCGGGGTCGAACGGCAGCGACGCGAACCCGACCTACGAGAACCCGGGCATCTCGTGCTGGGACCCGACGATCGCCGCCGGCAGCCCCGTCTACGGCGCGCCGGTCAGCTTCACGAAGCTCGTCGGTGGGTGGGGGCCGCCGGGATTCGTTCTTCCGCAGACCGGCACCCCGCCCTCGTGGCCGCACGGGTGCTGACGACGCCCGCGGAGTCCTTCCGGCGGTCGCGCGCCACCGACACCTTTCCTCGAACCTTTCGAGGCGAGCGGTGTTTGTACCGACATGACAGCCGATGTTCGTTGGCGCACGGGCGTCGTGGTTGCGTGCGCAATCGCGGTCACCTCGTCTCTGCCCGCGTGCTCCTCGTCGAGTCCCGGGCCCACCGCAGACCCCCCAGCCGGCACGCCCGAAGCCGGAGCCCCCCCGCCCGAGGCGGGCACGCCGGAGGCATCGAGCGGCAGCGAAGGCGGCGGCGTGAGCGTCGCGGATTGCGCGAGTCTCTGCGCGGAGAACACGCCGATGGCCTTCACGTGCAAGTCGGCCTCCGCGGGCGACTTCTCGATCGACGTCGTCAGCCTCCAGTCCTCCTGCTCCAACTATGCGCCGGGGGTCACGTCGATATGCTCCCCTTCGCTGACGACCATCAACACGGTGAACCTCAATTACCTGGAGTTCGACTGCGATGGGCAGGTGCGGTCGAATCAGACCGATCCGTGCATCGACGAGGGCAGCTGGTCGCTGTCGGGGAGCACGCTCACGTTCAACGTCCAGCCGTCCGGCCTCAGTGTGACCTGCACCAAGGTCGCGCCCTGACGACGGGTCACTCCACGCGCGCCTTCACGTACGCCACCCCCCTCCGGGGCGGCGAGCTTCGCGAGCGTGTCGCCCACCGGGACCTTCGAGGAGCCGCGTGTCTCACGGCGTGGTCGGCGCAGGGCCCGCCCCGCGGTGTACGTATTCGTCGATGACCTTGCGGACGTTGTCGTCCTTGGGGATGACGGAGATCTCGATCCGGCGGTTCTGCTGGTACGCCGCCTCGGTAGTCGCGGGGTCGATGGGGCGGTACTTGGAGTAGGCACTGGCCGAGAAGTAGCTGCCGTACGAGTCGGCGAGAGCATGGTTGGCGTCGAAGAGGTACTCGAGGACCGCGGTCGCGCGTCGCGCCGAGAGGTCCCAGTTCAGTGCGGCCGAGCCCCGCTCGTCGGTGTGGCCCTGGATCGCGATCGTGTCGATGTTCGCGCGGACGTCCGCGTCGTCGAGGACGTTCCCGAGAGCCTTCGCCAGCGAGTCGAGCAAGGGTCTGGCCTCTCTCTTGATGGCGTAGGAGCCGTACTCGAACACCAGGCTCTCGTTGATGACGATATCGCCGCTGTCGCCGATGGTGACGAGCTCGGTCCCCGCCTCGCTCCTCGACCCGATCTGCCCCTCGAGCGCTTGCTTCAGCTTGTTCAGCACGGAGACGCGAAGCACGGCGATGTCCTGGAGGCGGGAGCGGAGGGAGTCGAGCTGTCGCTGGTTGTCGGCGATGACCGCCTGCTGCTCGCCCAGCCTGGCGAGAGAACCGGCGAGCTCGGCCCGGCCGGTCGCGATCTCGGCGTCGAGGTGGCGGAGCTGCACTTGCGAGTCGTCGATCTGGCGCTGGAAGGCGGCGGCGCGCTTGCTGCTGATCAGGCTCTGCACGTACGAGAGAAGGACGAGCACGAAGAGGATGAGCGCGAGCGTGGACATGACGTCGGTGAACGACGGCCAGAGCTCTCGCGTCCCTTCGCTGTCCGACAGGAGGCGTCGCCGGTTGCGCACGGGACCTCCCTAAGGCTCGTGGCGCTCGTCGCGCGGTCCGAGGGATACGACGAGCTGGAGCTCGCGAAGGTCCTTCGTGCGGACGGCGAAGCCGCGAAGCGCCGCTTCGAACCGGGCCACCGTCTCCTCGAGCCGCGCCACCGACTCGGCGAAGGCGGTCACGGAGGCGGACTCGCCGCGGCGCGGGGCCGGCGCCGGAAGGAGCCGGTCGAGGTACGTCTCGATCTGCACCATCAGCGCCGTCCGGCGATCGGTGACGTTGGAGAGGACCCCGAGCACGGTGAGCACCACCGCCGACACGATGCCGACGAGTGAGTTCGAGAACGCGACCGCCATCCCGGCGAGGGCCTGGGTGAGGCCGTGGGTGACCGCCTGCGATACGTCCGCCGCGGCCCCGTTGTCGGCCGACACGAGCGCCACGAGCTTGCCGATGGAGAGCGTCAGTCCGTAGAAGGTGCCGAGGAGGCCGAGGATGATGACGAGGCCGGTGGCCGCCCGCACGAAGCGCTCGGCGAGAAGGAGCGAGCCGAGGTCGGCCTGGAAGCGCTCCTCGATGATGGCCTGCGTGTTTCGCTCCCCCGAGCGACGTGCCGCCTCCTCGGCGTCGCGGACGATGCGACCGAGCGTCGGGTGCGAGAACTGCGGCGGCCGCTCGCCCGCGTTCTTCTCGAGGTCGCGCTCGAGGCTCGCGTAGCGAGCGCGCAAGAAGAGGTGGGCGCCGATGCCGGCCACCAGCGACGCGACGGTGGTGGCGAGAATGGTGCGGCCGGTCGTATCGACGAGCGAGAGGCCGTCGAGGATCGGATTCGGCATGCGGGCCGGGCTCCTTCACTCCCGGGGCGCCGACGACACAAGGCGCGAGATGCTCCGCCTATTCCCCGGTCGGCTCCGCGCCGATTGCATGGGACTGCAAGCTCTCCGGGCCGGCCGGGCTCAACGGAGGTTCGTGGTGCCCTTCCAGCGCTGATCCTCGATGCTGAGCGAACCGTTGCCGAAGAGGTACTTGATCGTCAGCCCGCCCTGGATGCCGAACGGCGCGGTGTACCCCTGCTGCACGGCCGCGAGCATGCTCGCCTGGACCTCCTGCCGAGGATCGCTGTAGACGGCGGTGGTCGGCTGCGCCTCGTTGATGGCCTGGTTGATCTGCTGCACGTAGACCCACGGCGAAACGATCAGGTTGTCCGTCATGCGCCAGGTGACCGACGCGCCAGCGGAGAAGGCGCGATAGTCGATGTTCTCGAGGATCGTCGTCTCCCCGAGGTTGCCGGCGACGTCGATGGGCTGAAAATGCCAGCTGAGGAAGACATCGCAGAACTGTCGGCCCACGAGCTGCTGGTCGATGCCTTCCACGTTCGTCGCGTCGTAACGCTGGACCTCTGGGCCGGCCGCGCACCGGAAGCCGAAGTTCTTCTGATTCACGGTCTGCCTCGGAACGAGATCGAACTCGATCCCCGCCGATCCGTTCGCGCGAAAAGTGTAGTTTGCCTGGGGGTTCTTCTCCGCCGACCCGAGCAGGCCGACCGTCCAGCGGTTGTCGGTCGAGAGCGCCCAAGACATGATGTTGATGGCGTTGCCGCCGGTGAACTCGATGCTCGCGGTCTCGTTCGTCCCGGCCACCGGCTGGCTCTGCTCGGAGTAGTTCGCGCTGATCGATTGCTGAGCGCGCCACATGCGCTCCGAGTAATTGAACGACAGGGACGCCGTCGCCTGAGCGTTGACTCCGACGCCGACGACGTCGCTGAAGTACGAGCCGACGCCTGGCGCGACGTACCACTTCAAGCTGGATTGCTCCGGGCGGCCGGTGAAGGGCAGGTGCGCGGGGTCGCTCAGCTGAATGTCGAGCTTGCCGTCCTTGACCTCGGCCACGAGCTTCTGGTCCATGAAGTCGTCCAGGCCGCGTTCGATCTTGGTGAGGATGCGCACCGTCGCGGTCGTCGCGTCGATGCTCGAGGGGATCTTGTCGGTGGAGTGGACCTGTGTGACGTACCCGTCGAGCGACTGGCCCACGAAGTCGAGCCGGAAGCGCATCCCATTCTCGGCCGGCACGCTCGTGAGCGTTGCCGTCACGTCGGCGTCGTCGGGGGTTGCCGCGATCTTCACGAACGGGATCTTGCTCGTCAGGCTGCTCTCGAGCAGGGCACAGTCGACGCCGGTGTTGGGGAGGTAGCAGTCCCACTTGACCCGGAGGTCGGCGCGAGCGCTCGGGGCCACGAGCACCGCGCCGAGCGCGACCGCGCAGGCACACTCGACGGGAAGGCGGGGGCGTGACACGACGCCACAGGATAGGCCCGCTGCGCTCGCTGCCGCGCTCGATCCGGCGAGGGCGGACCGGGCCGAGCTCGGCAGATTGCAACCAAGGTCACCGCAGGGGGCTACTCCGCCCCTGCATCCTCCGCCGGCGCGTAGTCCACTCCTCCGCTCACGTAGCCGCCGGCCCCCGGCAGGCACGCGACGATCCACGCATACAAGATCGACACGTCGCTCGCCGTCGGCCGCGGGATCGATGCGTACCCTGCGAGCGCCACCGGCGGCATCCCGGTGGACCCACCGCTGAGCCCCTGCGCGACCGACTGATACAGCGGCGACTGCAGCGGGTTCCCCGCGACGACGAGCTTCTGCGGGGCGCCGGCGTCGCCGGTCGTGCTCTGCGCGGTGGCGGCGGCGAGCTGCGTATCGGAGAGAACGAAGCTGAGGCCCCCCTGGTTCGCCGGCGACTGGTGGCACCCCGCGCAGTACGTCTGCCGCACGACCAGCGAGGCCTGCTCGACCTGCACGCAAGGGTCCGTCGTCGTCGCGGCGTCCGCCAGGTAGACCGGGGGCGTCTCGGTGAGCAGCGGAACGGCGCCATCGATCGCGTCGCAGGAGGGCGACTGGCACAGCTCCCACGTCGTCTCGCCCCCGTCGGGGACCTCCGCCGGGCTGCCGCCCTCGGGGTCCGAAAGCGCGCCGCCGCTCGCGGCGTCGGGGTTCAGCTCCTGGAAACAGCCGGTGGCGATCACCGCCACACCGACGATGGCGGCGGCCGACACCGCGAGGAGCACGACGCGCGATCTCATGGCGCCCCGCACGCGGCGTTCGGCGCGCCGCCGCACTCGCTCATCACGAAGTCCGAGAACAGATGGCTGACGTTGATGAGCGCGGGCTTCTGGATGATGACCGGGCTCGTCGAGTCGCGGCTGGCCGGGACGCCGTTGGCGGTGATCGGCTCGGTGTTGTGGCAGGCGAAGCAGTTGGGAAACGACACCGGCGACTGCGTGAACGACTCCATGGCGGTGCTCGAGAGTCGGTCCTCGCCGCCGAGGATGGAGAAGGGGCTGTCGGTGCCGTTCGCGAGGAGGTCCTTCTCGATGGCGGCCTGCGCCGAGCCCCCGGACGTGAGGACGTCGGCGCGCGTCGCGCAGCCGGGGACGGTGTTGCCGGCTCCGGGGACGTCGCCGCTGCCGCCGTTCGGACCGAGCGGGGTGCCGCAGGAGGTGCCCTCGTTGATCTGCGGATTGACGCCATGGCCGGTGACCGCGTCGATGATGAGCGGGTTCGTGCCGTCGTCGTTCTGGAGGGACATCCCCTGCCCGTTCGGGCCGAGGCCGAAGAGCACCGGCTTGTCCATCCAGACGGCGGAGACGAGGTGATAGTTGAGGCGAACGTCGAGGGGGCCGTGGGCGAGCTGCTGCTGCGCGATACCGGTCAAGTTGGCATTGAGCGATATGACCGCGGTGTCGGGGCCGACCTGCTGCGACTTCGATCCCGGGAACATGCGGTACATCGAGTTCTGCTGCCCCGGAAACGACTGGCTGGCCTCGTCGAACGCGAGCTGCTGGTTCGAGTAGGGCTGGTCGGCCTGGTTCTCGGGAGTGCCGCCCTTGTAGAGGAGGAAGCTCGACGGGCTGACGACGGTCGTGACGTGCAGGTTCTCCGGATCGCCGGGACCGCCATCGGCGGCTTCGACCACCGGACACGCCGTGGGGTCGGGCTGATCGTCGGGCGCACCGAAGATGGTCGCGCCCTGGGCGGCGGAGGCGGTGGCGTCCACCGCGCCGAGGTTCACGTGCTGGACGCTGCCCCAGATGAACTCGGGATGCCCGGGGAGCGTGTAGACGGCGTGGACGGCGACGAGCGCGACCCGGATGAGGCGCGGGTGATTCGGGTCCTCGACGATGACGCCGGTCTGCGGATCCTGGCTGAGGTGCGAGACCCACGCCGTCGTCGTGATGTAGTTCGAATAGTCCCCCGGGTCGCCGGGATAGCCGCCCGGCGGCGGGACCTTCCCGCCGGGGAAGTCGCCCGGGTCGATGTCCTTCCAGGCGGTCTTGAGCTCGACGAGGCCGGGCGGGAACGAGAGCGTGGGATCGACGTTCAGGATGCCGCTCACCGTCTGTAGGTTGTTCGCGCGGATGAAGTCCACGAACGCCTGGTTCATGTGGAGGCCGTAGTAGAGAGTGTGCCCGTCCTGATCGATGAGGATGTTCCGGTACCCGGCCTGGAGCACGGTGCCGAGCCAGGCCCTCCCGGCGGTGTTGCGCGCCGCGTGGGGCGTGGCGCTCGTGAAGACGTCGTCGCCCGTCGCGTAGTGCACGAGGGCGGGGCGTCCGAGCGAGTCCGGCTGCGTCGCGACGAGGAAGCTCTGGTACGCGCCCCGGTAGAAGGGACACTCCGTGTCGGGGTGCGGCGTCGGCTCGAACATCCGCACCGGCGGCGTCGTGGGGAACCACTCGGCGCTGGCGGGGCAATCCTCGAAGGCGGTCGGCGCGCCGCCGGAGCTCGACGCGGGCGACGCGACGAGGGGGGCCGCGCTGAAGGGCATGGGATCCTTGCACGACGGGAGCACGGTGAGCCCGGCGAGCGCGACGAGGCCGAGGAGCCCGACGGGAGCGGCGAACGTCCGGAGGCGCATGCCACGCATCGTCAGAACGCCCCCCGGAACGAAGCGACGGCGCCGGACTTCGTGGGCAAGACCTCGACGTGAGGGAACGCGAAGAGCAGCGCCGCAACGCCCAGGGCGGCTCCGCCGCCGGCGAACGAGAGGTCGGCCGCCAGGTAGAGCCGGCGGATGTGGTCCACGCTCGCCGGCTGGCAGTTCGGCGCGCACGCGCCGAGGGCGGCGTTGTCGGTCTTGCCCCAGTACGTGAGGAGCCCGCCCGCGCCGACCCCGGCGAGACCGACGCCGCCGAGCAAGTACGCGAAGGCCGACGGTCCGCTCCGTCGCACCGTCACCGGCGGCGCCGGCTCGGGGGCGGCTCGATCCGGCGCCTCGACCGGCGGGGCCTCGGGCTCCGGCGCCGCGTGATCGGCGGCCGTGGCGAGGTCGGCGCTGGTCGCGTCGCCCCCATCGACCGGAGGCAGCGTGATCGCGACGACGGTGCGCTCCCCCGGCCCGACGGTGATGGCTCGGGTCGCGGCGCTCTCGCGACCCGGCCACGGCCCCACGCGCGCGCTCACCGAGAGCTGATGGGGGCCCGGGTCGACGGCGAGGGGGCGACCATCGAGGCGCGTCGCGACGGGCTCGCCGTCGAGCAACACCCGCACGTCGAGGAGCGTCGAGCCCTTGTCGTCGGTGATGACCGGCGTGATGAGGCCGATGCTCGCGGCGAGCTGCTCGGCCGCGGCAGCGCACTTCTTCTGAAGGCCACCGCAGGACGCC
This sequence comes from Polyangiaceae bacterium, assembly GCA_050012715.1. GTDB lineage: Bacteria > Myxococcota_A > Polyangia > Polyangiales > Polyangiaceae > Palsa-1150. The sequence continues at coordinate 2,724 of JBEKGQ010000052.1, read as the reverse complement.
TTGGCGCACTCGAGCAGGAGCTCCCTTCCCTCGCGCAGCTGCCCGGCGCGCTGGCGCTCCTGCGCCCCGCGGTAGGCCGTGAGGCAAGCGCGTGGTGGCCGGGAATCGCGAGCCGGGGCCGGCGCGCCGGTGAGACCGATGGTCGCTCCGGTGACGGCGGTCCAAAAGGCTCGATGGAGGAGACGTCCTTCGAGCATGCTGCTGCTCGTCAAAGCAACGGGAGTGCCGTGCGTCGCGGCGCGAATGTTGTAGGCGGCCTGCCCGGGGCCCTGCCGCGGACGCGGTATTGTTGCGCGAGCGGCACGCCGGCCGCGGTCCGCATGCCGCACGGTGGGTCACGTGCGATCCGTCGGCGCCGGAGTGGGAGAAGCTAGACGCCCGCCATTCCCGCGCCGAGGAGCACGCCGTCCCAGGGTTGCCAGGTGGACGCGAGCTTTCCGTCCGGGTGAAACACGAGCTCGTGGACGACGTCGGGCTCCGCGCGCTTCACGTCCTCGAGGCGGGCGAGGTCGGCCTCCTCGAAGACGACGTCGACCCCGTCGGTGCGCCACACCTCGACGTAGTAGTAGTAGCCGACGATCTGCTTGACGAAGGCGAACCGCGCGTCCTCGGACACTCGGTCGAGGAGCGGCTCGAGCGCGACGCGCTTTCGTTCGGAGAAGCGCACGACGAAGTTGGGCGAGACGGTCCGCGGGTCGGTCTTCATGAGCTGGCGGAAGATGACCTGGTCGACGCCGATGGAGCGGGCGAAGTCGACGTAGCGGAGGAGGTCCTCCAGCGAGGCGATCGCGCCGTCCACGAGCACGCACGAGAGGCGGACCCTCGTGCCTCCCGCGCGCGCGGCGCGGACGATGGTGCGCATCGCGTCGACGGTCGGACCTTCGGCGTAGCGCATCAGGCGCGCGTTGGCGTCGTGGTCCGGGTGAGCGCGGCTGACGTTGAGGTGCATGACGCCGGTGCCGGCGATCCAGTCGACGACGCGCTGGCCCTCTCGGACGTCGAGGAGGCCGGACCCGTTGGTCGTGACGGTCCGCTTGCGCGCGCCGCGCGCGGCGAGGGTGCGGAGGACGCGCGGCAAGCGCGGGTCCTTGCTCGGCTCGCCGCCGGTCACGGACACGCTCGGCCGAAGGCCGGGCTGGACCGCATCGAGCACGCGCTCGAGCGCCGCGAACCATCGCCCGTCGTCCGGCTCGGCGCTGCGCTGCGCCGCGAGCTCCTTCCCGCGCGAGGCGGGGCGCAGCTCCTCGACGCAGAACGCACAGCGCGCGTTGCACGACTGCGCGCTGTAGACGCTGAGGTTGGCGTTGGCGTAGACGTCGCGCGCGACGCCGTCGAAGTCGACGCGCACGGTGCGGCGCGCGGAGCTGTTTTCGCGAAGGTCGAAGGCCGCGCTCTTGGCCCGCCGCCAGGCGTCGACGAAGGCGGTCACGGGAGCACCCGCATGGCGGCGGAGCGCGCGAGCAGCTCGGGCCCGAGGACACGGCCGTCCGGGTTCACGAAGCGGAAGTCGCGACCGACGAGGAAGGGCTCCTCCCACGACGACTCGCCCTCGGCGAAGCCGTAGCGCTGCAGGTAGAAGACGTTGGCGTCCTCGAGGAGCCCAGCCGCCCCCACGGCGTCGACGACGCGCCGGTCGTCGTCCTCGACGCCCCGGCGGAGGCGCACGTTGAGGACGAAGAGACGCTCGCCCCCGAGCGCGCGAAGCGCCTCGCGTGTCTTGAGGGCGAGGTCGACGAGGCCAGGATCGTGATCGAGGAGGTGGTGGTTGAAGGAGAGCTTCACCGTGAGCGGCGCGCCGAGGCGCTCGAGCCAGGAGGCGAGGCGTCCGGGAGGGCGCGGAATGACGACGCCGTTCGTGCAGAGGACGAGGCGCGTGCAGCGCGCATGGGATCGCGCCCGCGCGACGAAGTCCCAGAAGCGCGGGTGCACGGTGGGCTCTCCGCCCTCGAGCTGGAGCTCGAATGGACCCTCCGGCGGAAGGCCTCGCTCGAAGGCGTCGAGGGCCAGGAAGGTCCCGCCGGCGGGCGAGGAGCAGGTGCTGCACCACGGGCAGGCGCGATTGCAGTGGTTGGTGAGGGCGGCGTAGACGCGATGCGGGCGCGACGGGGTCGGGTGGTCGAGGGGTGTCGTCATGGCCATCACTCCTCGAAGGGGAGCTCGCTCCGGTAGGGTGCCATCTTCCCGGTGCGATCGCCGAGGGAGGGATCTTCGCGGACAGCGAGGGGGACGTCGCCGAGGAGGGTGGCGAACGCTCGCTTCAGCGCGGGGAGGTCCACCGGCTGCCCGCGCATGCTCCGGATGGTGAGCTCGAGGGAGAGGTCCGCGTGCTGCACGAGCTCGTGCTGCACGATGGGATGCGCGCGCAGCACGCCGGAGACGTCGACCGGATTGACGCTCCCTCCGGCGGCCGAACGAAAGAGCACCGGCGCGCGTCCCTCGAGGGCGACGATGCGCGGCATGGGATCGCCGCAGGCACACGGGTCGTCGTCGAGTCGCCCCCAGTCGCCGGTGCGATAGCGAAGGAGCGGGAGGAACGGGTTGCGCCCCCCGGTCACGGCGAGCTCGCCGCGCTCGCCTGCGCGTACGGGCACGCCCCGCGAGTCGAGCACCTCGACGAATAGGTCCGACGAGACGACGTGGTACGCGCCGCCTCCGCGCGGGCATGCGTACCCGATGGGCCCCGTCTCGGTCAGTGAGTACCAGTCGATCACCGGGGCGCCGAAG
>JBEKGQ010000051.1:0-16873 GCA_050012715.1 Polyangiaceae bacterium | reverse complement strand
GGTGACCACCGTCGACACGAAGACTCTGCAGGCCCTCGAGGACGTGAGAGTGACGGTCCGACCCACGGGAGCGCTCCACTTCATGGTGCAAGTCGGCGAACATCTCCTGCTCATGCTCGACAGCGGCGAGCCCCTGCGGCTGCCCTTCGGAGAGCTGGCCGCCGCGCAAGCTCCCACCGGCCGCGCACTCTCGGGGCCCGTGCTCCAGGACGGCGAGAGGCTGCTGGTGGCGCGATGGGAGCAGCACGCCATCCTGGATGTGCACGCGCTGCCCGACGGCAGGCGCATCGCTCGCCATCCCTTCACCGATCTGCCCAACGCCATCAGCGCCATGGCGCTGAGCCTCGACGGGAGCCGCCTGCTCATCGGGGGCGTGGGTGGCTGGGTACGCTCGTACCGACGAAGTGCTCTTCCAGTGTGATCGCTGGCGGCGGAGGTCATCGGTGCCCCGTGTTCTCTCAAGTCTCGCAGGCGCGACGAGCGGATCGCATGCCACGATGGCACCGCTCGTCACCGCGAGCTCACCGACCGGGAACACGAACAGCGACGTTCCCCCGATGCTGGCGACGGGTTACACGCCCTCAGAACGGGCCCAGGAACTTCTTGCGCGGCACCATGTTCGGTCGCGCCGGATCCAGGACGTCCGTGACGTTCGCGGCCTCCATCTTGTCGATGACGGCGTCGACGCCCTCCGCGCGCTTGAGGTTCGTCGCCGCTGGGTATCGTGTGCCCGCTTCCGAGCCACGTCTTGTACTGGTGAGGGAGGTGCGCGAGCTGCTTCAGCCAGCTTCGCAGGTCGTCCAGGAGCCGGATGGTGGCGTGCTCCGGCGGCGGGAACAAGACCTCCGGGGCGGGGGGCGAAAGGGCAGAGCCCCTCCTGGATGATCTCGAAGAACGGTTCCAGAGCCTCGTGACCTGGGTACTTGACTCTCGTCGCCATCGTTGCGCCCGTTTCCGCGCTACTTGGCGCTGCCCAGGAGCGACGCGAAGACGGCCTCGATCTCGGTCTCGCCGCGCCGGATCGAATGGCCGGCTTCCCATGCGACCCGGCCGATGTTGAGCCCGCGCGTGAGCTCCTGGAAGAGGCGAGACCACTCGTCGTTCATCCCGGCGGCCCGCATGGCGGCGGCCATTGCGTCATCCGGATACTGCTGGACGGCGATCGGCTTGCCGAGAAGCCGCCCGAGCGACGATGCGACGTCGTTCGGCGTGTACTCTCGAGGTCCGGCGAGTTGGACGATTCGCGCCCCGCTTCCGCCCTCGGCGAGCAACCGGGCCGCCGCAAGGCCGACGTCGCGCGTGGCGACCATCGGGATGGCTCTGTCCGCGCGCAGGAAGGTCGGAAAGAAGCCCTGCGAGGCGGGCTGCAGCGAGAGGGCCCAGTTCTCCATGAAGTAGGCAGCGCGCAGGAAGGTCACGGCTCGAGCTGCGCCGCCCGACGACACCGTCCGAGCGACTGTTGCCTCCGCGTCGTGGAGGTAGAGGACGGATCCCGTCCCATCCGGATGTTGCGCGCCGATCGACGAGAGCATGACGACGTGGCGCACGTCGACGGCAGCGATCGCCGCGGCGACGTTCTTGGCGCGGCGATCGTTGTCGGCGCGAACCTGGCTCGAGCCGAACATGGGCGGGAGAAGAAGGTACGCGCCTTCCGCGCCCTTCAGCGCGCGCTGGAGCGCAACGCGATCCTCGAGGTCAGCGACGACCACATCGGCGCCCTTCGCTTTCCACGCTTCACCTCCGGCGGCGCTGTGCACGACGACGCGGACGGACTTCCCCTGAGCGAGCAGCGTACCCGCAGTCACACTCCCCGTATTTCCCGTAGCACCAAAGACGACGAACATGGATCAGCCTCCTCCGCGGTTGGGCGACTGCCGCCTGGAAGGTGAATCTGCGTCGGCCGTGAGCATGCGACCAATGGATGCGGTACATCCACCCCATGAACGAGGTTCATCTTGGCGCCTTCGACCTGAACCTGCTGGTGGCTCTCGATGCGCTGTTGGTCGAGGGCAGCGTGACGAGAGCCGCCGCCCGGATCGGTGTCACGCAAAGCGCGGCGAGCCATGCCCTCTCGCGCCTGCGGAAGTTGACGGGGGACGAGTTGCTCGTCCGCGGTCACGACGGTATGGTGCCGACGATCCGCGCCGAAGCCATGAGGGCCCCTTTGCGCCGAGCGCTCGACGAGCTCACGGGGACGCTGTCGTCTCCTCGCGCGTTCGATCCACGGAAGGCGCGGGTGCGTGTGTTCATCGGGACGAGCGACTATTCCGAGCTGGTCCTCCTGCCCGGCATCATGGCGCGCCTCGTGCGCGAGGCGCCCGGTGTGGAGCTGCGCTCGCTCGCAGTGGGACAGGACCCTGCGTCGGAGCTCGCGACGGGGAAGCTCGACTTCGTCATCATGCCCGCGCAAGCGGCCGATGACAGCCAAGGGGTGCGCGCCCGGCAGCTCTTCAGCGACCGATTCGTTTGCATCGCCCGCCGCGACCATCCGCTGTCAGGGAAGAAGACTCTGTCCATGTCCGCCTTCGCGGGCGCTGCGCACGCTCTGGTCTCTCCGTGGGGATTGGAGGGCGGCTACGTGGACGATGCGCTCGCTCGGTATGGTCTACAACGACGGGTCTCGATCGCGGTCCCGCACTTCCTGGTGGCGCCGCACATCGTCGCCTCGAGCGACCTTCTGCTCACGATGGCCGAACGGGTCGCCCAAGTCGTCGCGGAGCCACTCGGCCTCGCGGTCCTCTCCCCTCCGCGGGAGCTCGATCTCGCAGGTTTCACGAACTCCCTCCTTTGGCACGAGCGCACGCACGAGGATCCGGCGCGGCGGTGGATACGCGACGTCATCGTCGCCGAGGCGGCGGAGCGTTCTCGGAGCAAGACGGCTGCGGCGACGCGCTCACGAGCTCCGCAAGGGCCGAAGACGTTGGTGTCTCAGCGTCTCACTCGATAGCGCAGCCACAGGAGGTCCCCGTTCAACCTGCGCACGGAGACAAGCTTCGTCGACCACCAACGTCGGAACTTTGCCTGTGGGGTTCGCGCGCCATCCGCCGCCGATCACGAACGGCGGAGACTCGCCTATGGCGCGCTTGCCTCTCTCGCGCGTCGGGCCTCGTATGCCTCGAGATGAGCGTACACGACGCGCAAGAGAGAGAGCGACGTCGTGGGTCCACTGCGCTCGAGCAAGTCGCCGATGATGTGGTCAGCCTCGATGCGTCTATGGTTCTCGATGTCCCGGAGCATCGACGCGGTGAGCATCGACCCCGGCGCCGTGAACGTCGCCTCCGTCCGTTGCAGGAAGTCCGCGCCCACCGGGAACCCCTGCCGGGCCGCGATCGCAGCGCACTCCGCGAGAAGAGTCTTCACCAGATCAACGGCGTGAGCGGCCGCGATGTCGCCGACGGCCGCACGCATCAGGCATGTGCCTCCAGCGCCCGTCGCGATGAACACCCATTTCTCCCACATGTCCTGGAGGACGGATCCGCTGAGACGGGACTGGAAGCGGGCCCCGGAGAAAGCCGCCTCGACCGCGGTAGTCCGCGCCGACCGAGAGCCGTCGAGCTCACCGAACGAGAGACTGTGGTCGTTGTTCAGGTGGTGGACGGTCCCGTCGGCCTCGAGCACGACCGAGATCACGCACTGGCCTCCGAGCACGCGCTTGGCTCCGAATCGGCCGAACAGGACGTCCACGTGTCGCATGCCATTGAGCAGGGGCAGGATCGTCGTCTCTGGTCCCACGGCCGGAGCAAAAGATGCGATGGCTGCCTCCAGGTCGTACGCTTTGCACGACAGCAGCACGAGGTCGAACGGAGCTGAGATTCCGTTCTCGAGGACGGTCGGCGGCGACGGGAGGCTGACGTCTCCTCGTGGGCTTCGGATGCGGAGGCCGGACTCCGCCAACTGCGCTCGGCGGGCGGGGCGGACCAGGAACGTGACTTCTCGCTTCGCTTCGAGAAGACGGCCGCCGAAGTAACCGCCGATCCCGCCCGCTCCGACAACGAGGATTCGCATGCTGGCTTCCTACCGTGGCGGCTCGTTGGCTACCATCCCGGAGCAGCGTTCTCGCCCGGCACCTGCCTCGCACGGTGTGCAGCCCTGCACGCTCGACTCGGAGTGCTGACCGTCGGGTCAGAGACACGCCGCCGGGTCGCTCTCCCGGTCGACCCACACGCCGTCGTCGCACTGCAGGGTTGAGGTGCACGTGTTCTCGGGCACGACGGAGCCGCTGTCGGTGATGCACGCTCCGCCGGGCTCGACGCCGGTGGCGCAGTCCGCCGGATCGCTGCTCCGGTCGACCCACGCGGTGCCATCGCACTGCTGGGTCTCGGTGCACGTGTTCACGCCGTAGGTCTGTCCCGCGAGCTCGCAGCCGCTACCGGGCGCGGCGTCATCGCCCGTTCCCGTGCCGGCGTCGTCGCCTCCGGCACCAGCATCGACCGGCGGCGGCGGCGCTGAGCCGGTCGTCGGACCAAGCGGCGTCGTGGTGGCGACGACGGTCGCCTGGATCTTCGCGTGGTCGGACCAGCCCTCCTCCGAGCCGAAGAGGTACATGATGGTCGGGTACGACACATCGAGCACCCAGTAGTTGGCGTCGTTCTCGACGGTGCACGACGGACCGTTGTCGAGGACCATGACGACGACGGACTTGCCGTTCGCCGGGTTGGTGACCTGGAGGCGCGCACCGCAGCCGTAGCTCGCGCCGCCGACCGCATACCAGTTGACGTTGCGCTGGCAGGTCGCGTGGCTGTCGCTGCTCGAGCACACGCCCTCGTCGTAGGCGCTCTGGATGCAGGCCGCCGAGCCGCACGTGTCCCCCGGGTCGGTGAAGTACGGATTCGAGGAGCAGCCGAAGTCCGTCGCGTAATAGGAGCCGGTGGGGCTCGGGTTCGTGTTGTAGAGGCCCGAGCAGCCGGGGAACCCGCCGACGGCGGACGAGGAGGAGGACGCGCCGGACGGGTCGCCCGTGCTCGACGAGCAGGCCGCCACGAGCAGAAAACCGAGGGCCGCGAGTCCGGTGGCGATGCGCATGTCGGACCGAGTAGCAGCCGGCGTGCCGTGGCGTTCCGGCGAGGCGCTCGCGCGGGAAACCGTGAAAGGCCACGGGTCTCCGCGAGAGCGCGCGATGCGCCGTGCGGCGCCGTCGCGAGGTACCGCGAGGAGGAGGAAGGGAGGGCTCGCGAATCGAAGCGGTTCGCGAGGGGGTCCGGGCAAACGCGGATCCAGGGTGTGCGATGGTCACCGCGGTGCGCTTCTTCGAGCCGCCAAGAATCGGGCTGATCCCCGCAAGGCCAGGCGGTCGAAACGGACGGGCCGACTCGAAAAGAGGACTCCGTGCGCTGGAGGGGGGCTTACGACCGAGGAAATGCCCAAGCCCACCGCCATCGTCACCGGGGCCAGCCAGGGGATCGGCCGCGCGACTGCCCTCCGGCTCGCGCGCGACTTCGGGTCGCTCGTGCTCGTCGCCCGCAACCGCGAAAAGCTCGACGAGGTCGCGAAGGACGTACGAGCCGCCGGTGCGGAAGCCCTCGTCATCGACGCCGATCTCTCCCGACCCGATGCAGCCCAGCCTGTCGTCGACGCGACGTCGAAGGCGTTCGGCCGCCTGGATGCCCTCTTGAACATCGCCGGGGCCGTCCCACAGATCGATCTCTTCGAAATGTCCGACGCGCAGTGGGAAGCTGGGCTTGCGCTGAAGCTCCACGGCGCCCGGCGCCTCACCATGGCCGCGTGGCCGGCGCTCAAGGCCTCCAAGGGCGCGGTGGTCCTGATGTCGGGGAACTCGGCGCAATTCCCGAAGGCGCCGTATGCGGCGGTCGGCACGATCAACGCGGCCATCGTTGCCCTCGCCAAGGCCTTCTCGGACCGTGGCATCGTCGATGGCGTGCAGGTCAACAGTGTGCTCCCGGGCCCGGTGATGACCGGGCGTCGCCGCTCGTACCTCGAGCACTGGGCGCCGCTGCACGGAATGACCGTCGAGGAGGCGACCGCCAACTTTCCGAAGGAGGCGGGCATCGCGCGCTACGGCACACCCGAGGAGATCGCGGAGCTGATGGCCTTCCTCGTGTCTCCCGGCGCGCGATGGATGACGGGGTCGGTTCTGCGCATGGATGGCGGAGAGGTCAAGTCGATTTGAGCGACGTACGGCGCGTGAACGCTCGAGGGCAGGAGCGCCGCTACTTCGGGTAGAGGTGCACCTCGCGGCCCTCCTTCACCTTGCGCACCAGTCCGCGATCGATGAGAGCCTGACGCAGATCGTCCGATTGCTCCACGTTCAGGGCGCGGTTGATCTCCGAGGGCCTGATGCCGGGATTTTTCTGCACGAGCTCCAGGATCCTGTCGAGGAGCTCTTCCCGTGTCGGCTTCGCCGACGCGGATGGTGAGCGCTTCGGGGTAGCTTTGGTCTTCACGCGCTTCTCCCTGCTCGACGCCAGGCCAAGTCGAATGGCCGAGCGTCCCTTCGTCTGGCGCCAGGGTAGTTGCCCACGCCGTGCCGCCAGTCCGGTAGGCGTGCTCGCCCGTCCGAGCTGTTGGCTCACGAGTCCTCGGTCTTTCTGTAACCACGCACGTGACAGTTGATAAGTTACTACAGCCACCTAGGCTCGTGGGCGTCCAACCCCGGATGGCCGATGACCCAACGTCCGCCCCCCTTGTTGATCGCCGACTCGCCGGGGCTCGATTTCCTCAACTCGATCGCGACGCCGGTCGACACCGTGGTGGACTGGCTCGAGGACGGCGAGGGCTTCGTCGCCTGGCTAGCCGAGGCGCGGTTCGTCCTCCCCGACGTACTCGAGGCGGTGCGCGAGCAGGCGCTCCCGGGGGAGCTCGACAAGGTCGCCGATCAGGCGCGGCAGCTGCGCGAGTGGTTCCGCGAGTTCGTGAACGAGCACCGCGGGAGAGCGCTCCAGCCGCGGCATCTCCGCGCGCTGGCCCCCTTGAACCGGCTGCTCGAGCGTGACGACGCGTTTCGGCAGCTCGTGGCGACCGGGAAGGACGCCGAAGCGGTGTTCGAGCTGCGGGCCACGCGGCGATGGCGGACACCGGACTCGTTGCTCCTGCCGATCGGCGAACGGCTGGCCGAGCTGGTGTGCTCGGAGCGGTTCGCCGACATCCGGGCTTGCAACGGGCCGACATGTACGCTGCTGTTCGCCGACCACACGCGGGGCAAGGGCCGGCGGTGGTGCAGCATGGCGGTGTGCGGAAATCGAGCAAAGCAGGTCGCGCACCGGAGGAGGGCCAGCAAGCGGAAGCGTCGGACGAACGCCAAAGGCTGAGGACTCGTATCGGTGTCAGGTCTCTCTCGGCTCGTGGAGCCGGCCCCGGTACTCCGACGGATCCACCCGGTGCGCGCGCCGAAAGGCACGCACGAAGCTGCTCCGGCTCGCATACCCCACGGACTCGGCAACCTGATCGATCGAGAGATCGGCCGTGGCCAGCAGCTGCGTCGCCTGACGCATCCGCAGGTCGCGCAGCACCGTCATCGGAGATTCCCCCACGATCGCCGTGAAGCGGACCATGAACGCCGATCGCCCGAGCGACGCTGCGCTCGCGAGGCTCAGGATCGTGTGGTCGCTCCCGGGGCTCGCCACCATCAGGCCGAATGCCCGCGCGATCTGCGGATCGCGGAAGAGCACGAAACGCTTCGCCCACACCGCCATCGAGCCCACCGAGCGACGAATGAGGTGCACCATCACCTGCTTCAGGAGCGCATCGCCCATGGCACGTGAACCGACCTCCTGAGATGCCACCTCCGTCAGGGCGTTCTCCAGCTGGGCGTGAACGCGATCGTCGGTCACGAAGTGCTCGATGATCGGGCGGTCCAGATCGCGAAACAGGTGCGTCGAGAGGCCGTAGGTGGCCTCGAAGAAGCCGCAGACGGCAACGACGTCCGGCGGCGGATCGCCGGCGACGAACCGTCGGAAGCCAGCCCCCTTCATGTCGGTCGTTCGGGGTCCGCCGACCCGCTTGGCGCCGCCACCGGAGCCCTCGAGCCGCAAAGGGTTGTTGGGGGGAAGGATCACGAGGGTCCGTGGCGGCAGCGCGATGGGCGGCCCGCCGCGTATCGACATCCGCGCCTCGCCGACGAGGTTGTAGTGGATGCCCGGGTGGTCCAGCCCCTCCAGCTCGAGGCGGTGGCCGGCCGACACGAGGCATTCGGAAAGCGCCACGACCCTCACCTCGAGGGCCGAGATGAGGTTCTCCAGATCCGCTCGGGAGGCGGCAAGGGACGAGGCGCCGAGCGGTCGGCCGCCCGAGGCGACGGCGCTGCTCTCCGCGGGCAGCGTGCCGTCCGTTCCGCGCGACTTCTTCGCTGCAGGCGACCGCATCACCCACGACTCCCCTCGACAAAGTAGACCGGCGCACGTAACCTTTCAACCGTCACTGAACAAGTTACGCACAGCGCATGCGAATCGTCGTCACCAGCGCCGGCGGCGCCAACGGGAACGGGCGGGGGACCCTCCTCGCGTTTGATCCGAACGGTCGCTCGCTCGGCCCGTTCGCTCCGAACGCGGGAATCGTCGACCCTCGGGGGTTGCATTTGCACCCCGACGGAAGGCACCTCTACGTCGCCAACGGCGACGATCGCGTCTTGCTCCTCGACGAGCGGGGAACCCTCGTTGCCTCGACGGCTCCGATGGAGCGATTGAACCCCGGCGGCGTCGTCGTCGGTCCGGACGGCCGCTGCTGCGTCACGGCCCGAACGTTGCGCACGATCGTCGCATTCTCCGGAGATCTCACCGGGCTCGGGGTGCCGCTCCTACCGTACGACGTCGTCGAGCTCCCGCGAGGCTTTGCCTTCTCCTCGGACGGGGGCTTGTTCCTTGCCGCAGGTGCAACCGGACCGTCCGGCGGGGCGGGGGTCATCTTCGCGATATCCCCGGCGCCCGAACGCCCGAAGGCCAGACTGGTGGAGGACGCGGAGCTTAGTCCACTCGACCTGACGCTCGCCCCGAACGGAAACATCGTCGTCAACAGCGAGGTCCCGTTCGGATCCGAAGACGCGACGACGAGCGCTCGCGAATACGATGGCCGCACGGGGAAGCTGGTCCGCGTTTTTCGACCGGCAGGCTCGGTGCGTTACCGACAACCGCGCGGCGTGCGCTTCGCTCCCGACGGTCGCCTCTTCTGCGTGAGCCGCGACGAGGTCGTCGCGTTCGACTTCGATTCGACGAAGATGCTCGGGGCCGTGGTGCACCTCGATCAGCTTCATGGGCAGGCGATCGAGTTCTTTCCCCGTGGCTGACGGGTGGGCTTTAAGGTGGGCTTAAGGTTCGCGGCGGGCGGGGCGCCGTACCGTCTCCGACGTGATGGTGTGGCGCGGAAGAGTCCTCGGGATCGCGCTCGTGCTCCTCGGTCCGGCGTGCGGCTCGAGCGGCGCCGCCGTCCCGCCGGGGGACGACGCCGGGGGCGTCGACGCCGGCCCCGTCTTCGCGCCCGCGGCGGGCTTCGTCGACGTGCCGCCGCGCGAGGTGACGGTGCACGGCATGCCCGTGTCCGTCGCCACGACGGCGCGCATCTTCTACAGCTTCCGGCCCGCCGACGTGGATGCGGCGGACCGTCCGATCCTCTTCCTCTTCAACGGATACGCCGCCGAGATCGTACGCGCCTTCGGCACGGGGCCCACCGGGGTCGACGCGACGGGCGCCGTGGTAGCCAATCCGACACCGCTCACCGCCTTCGCGAACCTCGTCTATCTCGATCCTCGCCAGTCGGGGTACTCGTACGACCTGCCAGCGCCTGGCGCGCCGCCCGTGCCCTCGGCCGAGGACTGCAGCCCGGACGTCTTCAACGAGTACGTCGACGCCGCGGACGTCCTGCTCGCCGCGCTCTCGTTCCTCGGCGCCCACCCGGAGCTGCACGGGCCCGTCTACTGGCTCGGCGAGAGCTACGGCGGCGTGCGGCTCACCTGGATCCTCGCGTACCTCCGCGGACGGTGGGACCTCGCGCCGTACACGGACGACGCCGTGTCCGCTGCGGTCGCCGCGGCTCGTCACCCTACTTCGCTCGCCGCCGGGCAGATCCTCCTCGAGGCGTGGGTCGCAGGCGGGCCCGAGGCCGAGGCCATCACCGCGGTGTGCGAGGACCCGGCGGTCGCCGCCGCGGTCGCGGCGAGCGCGGGGCAGAGCTGCGAGGACGCCGGCGCCTGCGCGTGCGCGGCGACCCTCGGCCTGAGCCCCTACAACTACACGTACACGACGGTCTTCCAGACGCAGCGCACGACCGAGGCGATCGAGGCGCACGTCGACCCCGCCGCGGCCGCTACCCTGCTCGGCGTCCCGCTCGAGTCCATCCCGGAGCTCGCACCCGCCGAGCGCGCGCGCGGGTGGAAGTGCCTCGGCCCGGACGACACCATCCCCTCGGAGGCAGCGCTCGAGGCCGCGCTCGGCGCGCTGCCAGCGGGGCAGGCGTACTACCTCGACTACTCGCCGCTCATGCCGGGGAGGGAGACGCAGACCGCGATGCTCGACTGGCAGACGACCTCCGCCGAGGCCCTCGCGTTCGTCGACAACCTCCACGACGTCCCTGCGCTGATCACGCGCGGGGCGCGGGACCTCGTCGTCCCCACGGCGGCGCTACCGCCCGCCCTCGAGGCGACGATCGGGGCCAGCCGCGTCGACACCGCCATCCCCGACGCCATCGGCGTCGCGTACGCCGACGGCACGCGCACGATCGCGGTGCGGGACTATGCGGCCGCGGGGCACATGATCACGATGGTGCAGCCCGCCGACTTCGCCGCGGATCTCGCGAGCTGGCTGGGGGGCGGGTAGCTCCGCGAGGGTGTCGTGACGCCCGTTCGGGCATGTCACCCAAGAGCCGCAGTCGATCGAGCACACGCGGACACTCGACGCGCGTGATCTCGCTCGTCACCGCCTCGGTGACTCGCGACCACTCCGCAAGCCGGACACGCTCGCCGAGCACGGCCCGCAGGACGACGGACGAGTTGCAGCGGTGAAAGGCGCCGGCGGCGAACGGACGCGAAAGTGCGGGTGGTCAGCGCGGCAGCTGCGCGTACGGCTGCCCTTGCTGCATCTGCGGCTGCATCGGCGACCACCCGAGCTGCCGCATCGTGCCGCTGAAGATGACGAAGAAGATGGGTGCGTAGTACGCGAGGTTCATCGCATACCCCGGCGCGACCTGCACCTGCTGCAAGGTCGCCATGCCGCTCTTGCCGAAGAGGTACGAGTAGTAGCAGCGCACCTGGTAGATGCCCGCGGGGAGAGCGAGCACCTTGCGGCCCCAGCCCGTCGCCATCGTCTGCCCGTTCACCTCGACGACCGGCTTGCAAAAGAAGAGGATCCACTGCAGGAAGAGGAAGTCGAGCGACACGATGAGCTGCCCCGGTGGCCCATACGCCTGCTGCGGAGCGGCCGGCATGGGTTGCCCGGGCGGCGGTCCGTAACCCTGCGGTGGTGCTCCGTACGGATTCATCGTGCCGTCCTTTCCCGGGTCCCGACGCTCGGGAGCATCATCGCACGACGCCCGCGATCTGGAAGGGCGGGGCGGACTTCGCGCACGGACCCCGGAGCCCTCGACGTCCGCGCGCCTCCCGGTGCGGCCGCTGTAGCCGCTGCGGGACAGCGTGCAGGTCGGCGAGGCGGTCCCGACCGAGGACAATGACGAGGGCAACCGGGGCGACGGCGATCCGGACCAGGACTGCTTCGAATGGGTCCAGATGTGCGCATTCGTGATTCGCGGAGCCCTAATCAGGGCCTTCCGCTCGGTCTTGGTCAGACCGCTCGAGGCCGCCTCGAGCGCCGCCTCGTGCTTCGCGAAGATCCCGCCGATGTGAGCCCGGCCGGCGGGCGTGAGACGCACGACCCGGGCCTGCTTCCCCATGGCGGATGCCCCCTCCAGCGAACCCTGCACGAAGCCCATGGATGCACCGGTGCCCGTCTTATCCACGGCGAGCCCGATGAGTACCCTCCGATGCATGAATCTCGACATGCAGAAGGCTCTGGTCACCGGGTCCACATCGGGCATCGGCCGCGCGATCGCGTTGAAGCTCGCCCGTAAAGGCGCGGAGGTGATTGTCCAAGGCCGCGACGCCGATCGCGGCGGGACGGTGGTCGACGAGATCCGTTCCGCCGGCGGCAAGGCGCGCTTTCTCGCGGCTGACCTCGAGAAGGTCGCGGACGTTCGTCGGCTGGCGACGGAGGCGGGCGCAATCGACATCCTGGTCAACAACGCCGGTCTCGCCCTGTTCGGAGCGATCGGGCTCGTCTCGATGCTCACGCACGATGCCGTGATGACCATGCCGCCGTGGGTTTACTGGCTCGACGGACGCGACGCGGTCGCCGCGACGATCACGAGCCACGGAACGTGGGAGGGGTGCCGCGCCCCGGTCGCTACCGCATCGTGCCTACCGCGCTTGAACGGGCAACCCGCCGCCCTCGCCTACGTCCGGATGGACGACGGACGCTGGGTCGCGGTCTGTATGACGGTCATGACGCTCGCCGAAGACGGTCGCATCTCCGCGATGGACGTCTTCGTCTTGCCTCAGCACTTCGCGACATGGGGTCATCCCTATCGCTCGAGTGACGTTTCTCCGGACGAGGGAGCGTCTCTCCGAGCGAGGAAGCGTCTCTCCGACCATACAAGGCGCTTCTCCGTAGGTACAAGGCGTCCCCGCGGGCGGACAAGACGCCTCCCCGGTTGCACAAGGCGAGTCTCATGGGCGGAGAGGGCGAGTCCCGTGCAAGGAAAACGCGGGGTTATGGATCCTGCGATCGAGGTTCGGGCGCGGTACAGGGCGGGCCACACAGTCCGACAGGACGGGTTCGTGGAGCCTGGGATCGACGTCGTGCGGCGGTGCAATCCCGGTCGCTCGGGTCGACAGGGTCGATCGCATGACCGCACAGCTCGAGTATTTGTCTTGCAGATCAGGGGCTTGACGGTCGTGCCGATCGAGTCGCTCGGGCGATGAAGGCGGGTCGTGCTCCTTCCCGAGGCTGGTTTTTGTCCGGTCGAGGGGACGTCTTGTAGGAGCGGAGAGACGACTTGTACTGCCGGAGAAGCGTCTTGTGCGACCGAGGGACCCGTCCTGTGCGACCACTGGACCGGCCCTCTGCGACGATGGGACCGGTCCTGTGCGTCCCAGAGGGTCGACCGGCTGCACTACGAAACCTGGGTAGATGGGGCGTGATCCACGGGACCCGTCCACCAGGGACCGCGGGATTGCGGTTGTGGGGCACGTGCTCGTCTCGGGTCGAACCTGGGCTCGAGCCCGATCGATCCGGGGCACGCCGTGGTGCGACCGGAGGTCGGGTCGGGCGCGACCCGGGCTGTCCGAGTCTGGGATCGAGGCTGTGCTGGCGTGTGGGGCGAGATGTGCGGTCCAGTGACTGGGGCTCTGCGCTTACGTCGGTCGCCAGCATCATGGGGCCGGCTTTCGGCAAAGTCGCCACCCTCATGGGGCCACCTATTCGCCAGGATCATGGGGCCTGATGGTTCCGGAAAAATCTGCGGCCCCCGGTTCCGGAAAATCTGCGGTCTCCCGAAAGGGAGGCGACACATGATGGGATCGGCGGAAATGGGGGTCTCGGTCGACACGGTGGCACGAAGCGCATCGCGATCATCGACGACGGTGTCGGCCTGGAGCTTCAGCGGTGCTTGGCGCGCCCGGTGGCGGCCCCCTTCAGCTTGTAGTCCTTCACCAGGTATTCGATGGGGATCGAGAGCCGCGACTCCAGGAGAGCGACCCGGCGGCTGACGCGAGACTTCGGGACCCCGAGCGCACGCGCGGCGGCCGAGAAGCTGCGGTGCCCCACGACGGCGGCGAAGAACTGGAGGTCGTTGAGGTCGTGCATCCTCGCTCCGGCTCGTACCACAGCTCGTCGTGCGTCGGCCCCGTCACGCGCGGGCCACCCGCCACACGGTCGGCGTATCCTTCTGCCGATGAGCGGCTCTGGTCACTACGCGCCCGATGGTAGCCCGGTCGAGCTCTACGCGCGGCTCGCGGCGGGTGACGAGCCACGCATCATCCACGAGGCCGTCGCGCCGGGTGCCGCGCTGCTGGAGCTCGGCTGCGGTGCGGGGCGCGTGACCCATCCGCTGCTCGCGCTCGGGCACTCGGTCGTGGCGGTGGACAACTCGCCCGAGATGCTGGAGCACGTGCGCGGCGCGGAGACGGTGCTCGCCGACATCACGACACTCGACCTGGGAAGGCGCTTCGCGGGAGTCGTGCTGGCGAGCAACCTGGTCAACTGCGTGAGGGGTCCGGAGCGCCACGCGATGCTGGCGTGTTGCGCGCGGCACGTGACGCCGGACGGCGTCGTACTGGTGCAGCGCCTCGCGCCGGGCCGGGGGCTCACGATCGAAGAGGGGGCGTGGACACGAGGGGAGGCGCGCTTCCAGCTGACGAGCCTCGTGCGCCGGGGCAAGGTGTTCGCGGCGTCGATGGTGGTCGAGCTGGGGGGCAAACGCTGGCAGCACTCGTTCGAGGCGGAGATGCTCGACGACGAGGAGATGGACGCCGCGCTGGTACGGGCGGGGATGAAGCGGCTGGGGTTTCTGGACGAGGGGCGCGCGTGGGTGAAGGCCGGGGTGGGGTAGCTCGACCGACTGCACAGCCCAGATATCCTCCCGCCGCCGCCCCAGCCCCCCTGTGGCTGGGGATCGTGATCGTCGTGAACGGGCTCGGATGGTCGCTCCTGGAGGCCGGCCCCTACGTGCTTCCGGGCGTCGACCTCGGCTTCCTGTTCGTCGCGACCTTCGGCGAGCTCGGGCTGCTGGTGTGGCTGATCGGCTGGGGGCTGCGGCTCAACTCGCGGCTTTCGCTACGACCGCCCCTTCCTGTCTCGTTCGCCGCGCGCCGCAGCACGTCCCGAACCCATCGGTTCGCCGGGTCAACGTCTGCACGCGCGTCCCAGATCAATCGGCTGGAAAAGGGCGGCAGGGCGAAGGGCACCGGGTGCACGTGCGAGCGTCGCAGCCGAATGGCCCGCGCGACGCGTGATGGCAGCGTCGCGACGAGGCCCAGCTCGTCGGCGAGCAGCGCGGCCGTGCCGAAGAAGCTCGTCGACGCGACGATGCGACGCGTGTGGCCACGCTCCGAGAGCACCTGGTCGACCCCGCTGTAACCCGTGTGGGCGGCCGTGGTGACGTGCCCGGCGCCGAGGTACGCGCGTAGGGTGAGCCGCTTGCGTTGCGGTGCGATGCACGCGAACGTCTCCCGGTAGAGGACCGACTGGCGAAGTCCGGGGGCCTCCGGGGGGTCCACGGCGACGGCCACGTCGATCGCGCCTCGCGCGAGGTCATCCGCGACCCGATCGCGCTCGTACGCGAGGAAGCGGACGACCGTTCGGGGGCTCTCCTTCGCTACGATCCGCAGGATGGCCGGCCCGAGCGACACGACGAACTGATCGCGCAAGGCCACCGTCGCCGTCGCGGGTCCCGAGGGATCGGCCGTGTCGGTGACCACGCTGCGCAGCGCACGAAGGGACGACGAGAGGGGCGCGAGGAGGCGTTCGGCGCGCGGCGTGAGGACCATGGTGTCACCGCGCCGGAGCAGCAGCGGGTCCGAGAGCTCACCACGCAGCACCGCAAGCGTCTTGCTGACCGCCGACTGCGTGACGCCGAGCTCACGCGCCGAGGCCGTGGGGCTCTTCGTGCGCAGCAGCGATTCGAGCACCTCGAGCCGATCGAGGGAGGGCATGAGATGAGGCTATGTCATGGGCCGATGAAGCTCGATGACCTTCCGTTCTCGGCCCCGGAGCGCAGGATGAGCAGCGGAGGTGATGGACATGGGTGAGGTCAGCATCGTGCGCTTCGCAGGGCGTGAGGCCAACGTGAACGCCTACATCATCCACAACGCGACCCACGCCGTCGTCGTCGACAGCCTGCGCAACCGCGAGGAGGCTGCCGAGCTGGCACAGGCGATCGGGAAGTCCGGGAGGAGGCTTCAGGCGATCTTCGTCACGCACGGACACCCCGACCACTACATCGGCTCGCGCACGCTGAAGGAGGCGTTCCCGAGCGCCCGCATCCTCGTCGCCAGCGAGGCGATCAAGGCCGACACGCTCGGGTTCTCGAAGTGGATGGACAGCGTCGGCTGGCTCGACAAGCAGCCTCAGATGAAGCCCAGGAGCGACGCCGCGCCCGAAGGGTTCGACTACGGAACCGAGATCGAGGTGCTCGGCAGCGATCGCCTCGTGCTCGAGGGCGGCGGGGTGCTCGAGATCCGCGCTGACTACCCCGCGACCGAGTGCGGTCACATGTCGACCATCTTTGTCCCGGGCGAGAAGGCCCTGCTCACGAGCGACCTCGTCTACCACGGCGTTCACGCCTGGGCCGGTCAAGGCGTGCTGCGCGAGCACATCGCAAATTGGGTCGGTGTGCTCGGCGATCTGAAGGCGAAGTATTCGAGCCCGGACCTGCACGTGTATCCCGGTCACGGGGCGCCGAGCGATCCGACGATCTTCGATCGTATGCGCGTATACCTCGACGATTTCGTGAGCGCCGTCAGCGCTGAGCCCACCAATGCTGCAGCCCTCGCGCGCATGAAGAGGCTCTACCCCGGCTTCGAGCAGGAGGGCTTCCTCCTCGCGCAGAGCATCGCCTTCCACGGCGCCGACGGACGGGCGCCGAAGAAAGGACAGTAGCGAGAGAGGCCGCGGCTCGGGTGACCAAGGGCATCAGGAGGAAACCATGAAGATCATTCTCTTCGGGATCGGTACGATCGGCTCTGCGGTGAAAGCGATGCTCCAGGCGAACGGTCACGAGGTGCGCACGGTCTCGCACGCGCCGGGGGCCGATCTGCTGGCGGATCTCACGGACGCGAAGAGCCTTCGCGCTCTGTTCGCGGACGCAGGCGCCTTCGACTCCGTCGCGTGTGCGGCAGGCGACGTCTTCCCGGCGCCGCTCGAACAGGCCACCGACGAGC
>JBEKGQ010000050.1:0-16919 GCA_050012715.1 Polyangiaceae bacterium | reverse complement strand
ACCAATTGAGCTAATGGCCCGGCTTCCGGGGACACCCGGAAGAAACGTACTGAGGGGGCGAGGACTTAATCGGGGGGTGCTGGCGTGTCAAGCGTCGTCGCCTCTGCTAGAAGACGCCCCCTCGTGCAAAGGCAAGCCGTGGTCCTCGCGGGGGGGCTCGCGACGCGGATGCGACCGCATACGCTGACGGTCCCGAAGTCCATGCTCGAGGTCGCCGGGCGGCCGTTCGTCGACTGGCAGCTCGAGCGGATGGCGGCGTGCGGCATCACGGACGTGGTCATGTGCGTGGCGCACCTGGCCGAGCAGATCGAGGCCCATGTGGGGGACGGGTCGCGCCACGGCCTGCGCGTCCGGTGGGCGCACGAGGGGGCCAAGCTGCTGGGGACGGCGGGGGCCATCCGGGCCACGGTGGAGCTGCTCGAGCCCATGTTCCTCGTGACTTACGGCGACAGCTACCTCCCCTTCGACTATGCCGAGCCGCTGCGGATCCTCGAGGAGCACCGGGACTGCGACGGGGTCATGTCGATCTACAAGAACGACGGGAAGTGGGACGCGTCGAACGTCGTGGCCGACGGCGCCGACGCGGCGGACGCGACGTGGGTGGCCCGCTACGAGAAGGGCCAGACGGACCCCGCCTTCGACCACATCGACTACGGCGCGACGGCGCTCCGGCGCGAGGTCATCGCCGCCCTGCCCCTCGGCGAGCCGCGCGGGCTCGACGCGATCCAGCGCGATCTGGCGCGGGCGAAGCGCTTGCGGGCCTGCGTGGCCCGTGAGAGGTTTTTCGAGATCGGCTCGCCCGAGGGGCTGGCGGGGCTCGACCACTACCTTCGAACGACGAAAGTCCCATCATGATCGTCTCACGCGCCCCGGTACGCTTCTCTCTCGGCGGAGGTGGGACCGACCTCCCCAGCTACTCGCGCGAGCACGGCGGCTTCGTCGTCGCCGCCGCGGTCGACAAGTTCGTCAACGTCTGCGTCGCGCGCCGCTTCCAGGACAACATTCGCCTCGCCTACACGGAGAGCGAGATCGTCGACAGCGTCGACCAGATCCGGCACCGCATCTTCAAGGCCGCGCTCACGATGACCGGCATCGCGCGGGGCGTGGAGCTCCATAGCCTGGCCGACGTGCCGGCGAACACCGGGCTCGGCTCGTCGAGCAGCTTCACGGTGGCGCTCCTCAACGGGCTCCACGCGTTCAAGCGCGAGTTCGTCACCTCCGAGCAGCTCGCGCGCGAGGCGTGCGAGCTCGAGATCGACGTCCTGAAGGAGCCCATTGGCAAGCAGGACCAGTACATCGCCGCCCACGGCGGCGTCAGCGCGATGACGTTCCACCCCGACGGCTCGGTCGACGTGGAGCGCCTGCCGCTGAAGGACGACGTCATCGACGAGCTCGAGTCGAACCTCATCATCTACTATTCGGGCGTCGAGCGCGCGGCCTCGTCGGTGCTCTCCGAGCAGGCGAAGACGATCACCCAGAACAAGGACGCGGCGGTCGACCGCATGCACCGCATCAAGGCGCTCGGTTACGACACGAAGCGCATCCTCCTCAGCGGCGAGGTCGACACCTTCGGCGAGATGCTCCACGAGCACTGGACCAACAAGCGCAAGCTCGCGTCCAACATGTCCGGCAGCGTCATCGACGAGCACTACGACGCCGCGCGGAAGGCCGGCGCCATCGGCGGCAAGCTGATGGGCGCGGGCGGGGGCGGGTTCTTCATGTTCTACGTGCGCGCGGCCGAGCGCCGCCGCGTCCACGAGGCGCTCACCGGCCGGGGCCTGCGCCCGATGCGCTTCCGCTTCGATTTCGACGGGGCGCGGATCATGGCCAACTTTCACCGATCGTAGGACGAAGGAAGCACGCAAATGACCACCGGCACGTTCACGCAGAAGTACATCGAAGAGAGCATCGACATCCTCCGCAAGCTCGACGCGGCGAGCATCGAGGCCGTCGCGACGGGACTGGCCTCGGTGCGTGACGGCGGAGGGCGGCTCTTCATCCTCGGGGTCGGCGGGAGCGCGGGCCACGCCGGACACGCGGTGAACGACTTCCGCAAGCTGTGCGGCTTCGAGGCGTACGCGCCGACGGACAACGTCAGCGAGCTGACCGCGCGCGTGAACGACGAGGGCTGGGACACGTGCTTCTCGGAGTGGCTCAAAGGCTCGCGCCTGCGCGCCGGCGACGGCGTGCTCGTGTTCTCGGTGGGCGGCGGCAACCGCGAGAAGAACGTGAGCGTGAACCTGGTGAAGTCGCTCGAGCTCGCCCGCGAGGTGAAGGCGAAGGTGTTCGGCATCGTGGGCCGCGACGGCGGCTACACGAAGCAGGTCGCCGACGGCTGCGTCCTCGTGCCGACGGTGTCCGCGGAGCGAACGACGCCGCACACCGAGGGCTTCGCCGCGGTCGTGTGGCACCTGCTCGTGAGCCACCCGGCGCTCCAGAAGAACGCGACGAAGTGGGAGAGCGTGAAGTGACGCTGCCGCTCGCGATCCTCGATCGCGACGGCACCATCATCGACGTCGTGCGGGACGAGGAGACGGGCGCCATCACGGTGGCGTTCCACCCGGACCAGCTTCGCCTGCTGTCGGGTGCGGTGGAGGGCATGCGCGCCCTGCAGGACGCGGGCTTCACCCTCGCGATCGCGAGCAACCAGCCGGCCCCGGCGAAGGGCCAGTTCTCGGCCGACGCCGTGCGTCGCACGAACGACGCGCTCGTCGCGCGCCTGGCCGGCGAGGGGGTGCGCATCGCCGCGGTCGAGGTGTGCATGCACCACCCGGAGGGCGGCGCGGGGGGCGACCCGGCGCTCGTGCAGAGCTGCGACTGCCGCAAGCCGAAGCCCGGAATGCTGACGACGCTCGTCGGCCGCCTCGGCGCCGATCCCGCGCGGAGCTGGATGATCGGCGACGGCGCGGGTGACCTCGAGGCGGGCCGAGCGGCGGGGGTGAAGACGGCCCTCGTCTTCGCGTCGAACCGGTGCGAATTGTGCCCTCTGCGAGGCGGCCCCGGCGGACTGTTGCCGGACGTATACGGTCCGACTCTGCTGGAAATCGCCCGCGGGATCCTCCGCCACGCCTGAGGACCGCGTGCTATGGGAACGCCCTAGGACTAGGAGCATTCTCTCATGGCGCTTTTCATCGACAGCTCGGACCCCAAGGAGATCAAGGACCTCTTCGCGTGGGGCGTCCTCTCCGGCGTGACGACCAACCCACTCATCATCTCGAAGGAGGCGCCCGACGCCGACCTCGGGGAGCGCATCCGCGAGATCATCGCGGTGAGCTGGGGTGACGTGTCCGTCGAGCTGACGACCGAGACCGAGAAGGAGATGCTCGAGGAGGCGCTGCAGTACCACGCGTGGGATCCGGCGCGCATCACGGTGAAGGTGCCGTTCAGCGAGATCGGCCTCCGCGTGCTGCACCAGCTCGCCAAGCGCGGCATCAAGACGAACGTGACGTGCCTGATGGCGATGAACCAGGCCTATCTGTCGGCCCTCGCCGGCGCGACGTACGTGAGCATCTTCAGCGGCCGCGTGCGCGACATGGGCTACGACGTGAAGCCGGTCATCACGTCGACGCGGAACATCCTCGACCGCGAGGGGCTCACGTCGAAGATCATCGTCGGCTCGATGAGGCACATGATGGACGTGAACGAGGCGCTCGAGTGCGGCGCCCACGTGCCGACGGTCACGCCGCCCATCCTGCGCAAGATGGTTTGGAACCCGCGCACGATCGAGACCATCAACGAGTTCAACAGCGCCTGGCGCGCCCGCCCGAAGAAGAAGTGATGCGCTGGGACGGCAAGCACGTCCTCGTCACCGGGGGAGCCGGGTTCATCGGGAGCCACGTGGCCGACATGGCGCTCGCCCGGGGCGCGCAGGTGACGGTGTTCGACGACTTCTCGACCGGCTTCCGCGAGTTCGTGCCCAGGGGGGACCGCGTGAAGCTCGTCGAGGCGGATCTCCTCGACGTGGCGCGCGTCGTCGAGGCGATGCGGGGGGTGGACTTCGTGTTCCACATGGCCGCGAACGCGGACATCAAGGACAACTTCGCGCAGCCGCGCAAGTGCATCGACCAGAACGTCGTCGTGACGCAGAACGTGCTCGAGGCGATGCGCACCTCGGGGACGAAGGAGATTGCGTTCGCGTCGACGGGCTCGGTCTACGGCGAGCCGACCCGGATCCCGACGCCGGAGGACGACGTCTTCCCGGTGCAGACGTCGATCTACGCGACGTCGAAGGTGGCGGCCGAGGGGCTGCTCACGTCGTACGCGCAGGCGGCTCCGGCCCCGGAGCTCCGCACGTGGATCTTTCGCTTCGTGTCGCTCCTCGGGCCCCGGTACACGCACGGCCACGTCGTCGACTTCTATCGCAAGCTGAAGGCCGATCCGACGCGCCTGCCGGTCCTCGGCAACGGCCTGCAGAAGAAGAGCTATCTGCACGTGGCCGACTGCGTCGCGGCGATGTTCGTCGCGGTCGAGAAGGCGCGCGAGCCCATCAACGTGTTCAACCTCGGTCACACCGACTGGATCGAGGTGCGCGACAGCATCGCGGTCATCACGAAGACGATGGGCGTGACGCCGACCCTGGAGTTCGCGGGTGGCGAGCGCGGCTGGCCGGGGGATTCGCCGAGGATCCTGCTCGATACGACGCGCATCCGCCGCCTCGGCTGGGCGCCGACGAAGAGCATCGTCGAGAGCGTCATCGAGACGCTGAAGTTCCTCGCCGAGAACCCGTTCACCGAGAAGCGGGCGTAGACTCGACGTCGTGACGACGGACGAGCCGAGCTCACCCGCCCAGCGCGTCGGCTCGGTCATCCACGGCAAGTGGACGCTCGAGAAGGTCCTCGGCGAGGGGGGCATGGCCACGGTGTACGTGGCGCGGCACAAGATCGGCCGCCTCGAGGCGGTCAAGATCATGCACTCGATGGTCGCCGCGTCGCCGGAGCTGCGCGCGCGCTTCGAGCAAGAGGCGCGGCTCGCGAACCGCTTCCATCACCCGGGCGCGGTGGAGATCCGCGACATCGACACGACGGAGGACGGCGCGCCGTTCCTCGTCATGGAGCTGCTCGAGGGCGAGACGCTCTCGACGATCGCGCGGCGCACCAAGGAGCCGATGGACGTGGCGACGGTGCTGCGCGTGGCCGACGAGGTGCTCGACGTGCTGGCGGCGGCGCACGCGACGGGGATCATCCACCGCGACATCAAGCCGGACAACCTGCTCCTCACGACGGAAGGCCGCGTGAAGGTGCTCGACTTCGGGATCGCACGGCTCCGCGAGGGGATGAGCCGGGACGTGAAGACGCACACCGGGACGACGCTCGGCACGGTGGCGTACATGGCGCCGGAGCAAGCGAAGGGCGGCGACGTCGACGCGAGGGTGGACATCTACGCCGTCGGGGCCACGATGTTCCGGCTGCTCGCGGGGCGGCGGGTGCACGAGGCGGACACGGAAGCCGAGCGGCTCGCGAAGCTCATGTCGGGAACGGCGGAGTCCCTCGCCGTCATCGCGCCGCACGTCCCGGGGGCCGTGTGCGCCATCGTCGATCGCGCCGTCGCGTTCGAGCGGGCGAATCGGTACCCGGACGCGCTCTCGATGCAAGCCGACGTCCGGGCCGCGCGCGGGGAGATTCCGACGAGCTCGAGCCTCGGGAGCAGACCGGCGACGGCGTCGGCGGAGGCGACGAAGCCGGAGGAAGTGACGGCCCACGAAGGCGTCACGGTTCGAGAGGGCGGACCGGCGGAGGAGGCCGCGACGCGGGTCGAGACGGGCGGTCGCGGGGAGGCCGCTGCGGACGACGCGCCGACGAAGAAGAGCGACGGCCCGCCGGCGATGGAGAACCTCAGGACCGAGCGGATGCCGGGTGCGCCCGGCCTGCCCGGGACGGCGCTCGTCGCGGCGGTGGCGGCGGCGCCGCCGGCAGCAGGCCCCTCGCCCGCGGGTCCCGGTCCGGGGCCACGGATGCCGCCCAGCAACCGCCCGTACATCCTCATCGCGGCGAGCGTCGGGGCGCTCGGCGCGGTGCTCCTCATCATCGCGGCCGTTCTCGCGGTCTGCACCGCGCCCCCGTCGAAGGACGCGCCGGCTCCCACCGAGTCGGCCGCCGAGCCTCCCGCGGGGCCGCGACCGACGACGCCCGAGACGACCACGGGGCACGTTCCGCCCCACCTCGTGCCGCCACCGCCCCCGAAGCCCAAGGTGCACGAGCGCTGACCGCGGTCCGCGCGGCGGCGGCTCCGGGATCAGCGCCCGTAGATGCGGTCGACGATGCGCAGCGCCTGCAGCGCGTCCTCGACGTCGCCCGAGGGTCGCGTCTTCTCCCGCACCGCGCGCGCGAAGTCCTCCCACTCGAGCGCCCACGACTTGTCCGCCGGGGCGTACTCGTAGATCACCGCGTCCGGCGGCCCCATCTCGGGTCGCATCGCGTAGTAGTAGAGCCGCTCCGGCCCGTAGCTCCCGCCGAGGCCCTCCCAGTGGAGTTTTGCGTGGCGCGCGTAGATCTCCAGCGAGAACATGTTCTTCCACTCGGTGCACGAGACCTGCAGGTGAGCGACCTGCTTGGCGTCGGTACCGAGCGTGAGAAAGGCATTGTCGTCGACCGGCATTTTCCAGAAGTACGTCTCCGCGCGGCCCTGGACGCTCGTGAGCTCCGCCCCGAGAAACCACCGCGACAGGTCGATGAGGTGCACGCCCTGATCGATGAGCTCTCCGCCGCCGCTCTTCTCCGGATCGGCGCGCCATTCCTTGTCGTAGCCGATGCGCCCGCCGTGCCCGTAGCGGCCACGGAGGAACATCACGTCCCCGCAGTCGCCCGAGTCGAGGATGGCGCGCGCCTTCTGGGCCGCCGGGTGGAAGCGGTGGTTGTAACCGACCTTGACGACCACCCCCTTCTCGCGGGCAAGCGCCGCGAGCGGCTCGAGCTCCTTCGCGCTGCGGGCCGCCGGCTTCTCGACGACGACGTGCTTTCCCGCGCGGACCGCGGCCAGCGACAGGGGCGTCAGCTGGTCGTTGGTCGCCGCGACGACCACGACGTCCGACTTCGCGATCAGCGCGTCGAGCGACGCGCACGCTTCGGCCTTGTGCTTGCCGGCGAGGGCCAGCGCTCGCTCGGTGGCGAGATCGAACGTCGCCACCAGCGCGTCGCCCGTGCCCTTGAGGGCGTCCGCGCGCTTGCCCCCGATGAGACCGCAGCCGACGATTCCGACCTTCATCTACTTGCGTACCTCGTCGAAGAGCGCGCCGTCGATCCGGCGGAGCGCGAAGAGCGACGACCGGTTCGCCGTCGCCGCGTCGATGGCCTCGACCTTGTCCCACTTGGCGCTGAGCATCTTTCCGGTCAGCGCCCCGCTCGCGTCCGACGCGAGCCAGACCACGAGCTTCGCCGCGAGGTCCGGCGGCTCACCGCCGCTCTCGCGCTGTTTGAGCGTCCTCTCGTAGAGCTCCTTGCCCGCCTTGTCGGGCCCCGCCGCCACGACCGCCGCGGTCATCTCGGTGACCACCGCTCCCGGCGCGATGGCGTTCACCTGCACCCCGTCGTCGACGAGCTCGCGCGCCAGCGACTCGGTGAGCTGCACCACCGCCGCTTTCGACGCGGCATAGGCGCTGACGCGCGGCGCGACGCCGGGCCCGCCGACGCCGCCCCCGGCGAGGTTCACGATCTTGCCGCGGCGTCGCGCGCGCATGCCCGGAAGGACCGCGCGGCACGCGTGCATCGTGCCGAACACGTTGACCTCGAATGCCAGCTTCCACTCCGCGGTGTCGCTCTCGTCGAGGCGGCCGATGGCGCCGTTGACGCCGGCATTGTTGACCAGCGCGTCGACGCGCCCCCACCGGGCCTCCACCTCGTCGACCAGCGCCTTCACGTCGGTGAAGCGCGCCACGTCGGTCGCCCGCGCGAGCACCTCGACGCCGTCGCCCTCCAGCGTCGCGCGCGCCGCGTCGAGCTCGCGCTGCGTCCTCGACGCGATGGCGACCCGGGCCCCCTCGGCGCCGAGCGCGCGCGCGATGGCGATGCCGATGCCGCGCGAGCCCCCGGTGACGATGGCGACGCGCCCCGCCAGGCTCGGGCCGCTCATCGCCCGTCGTCCTCACCCAGCGGCTCGAAGCGGCTCGCGACGATGGTCTCCAGCCACGTGAGCGGGTCGCGGAAGAAGCGCACCTTCTTGCCCTCGGCGAACGAGCGCGAGCGGTAGTTCACCGGCACCTCGACCGGGACGTGCCCCCGCCGCACCAGCTTGCACACGAGCTCCCAGTCGAAGTCGAACCGATCGCGCGTGAACCGGATGCCCTCGTAGGCGTCGCGGCGGAACGCCTTGTACATGGTCGTCGGGTCGCGCATCTCGGTGCCATAGAGCGAGTTCGCCAGCACCGTGAACGACTCGTGCGCCAGGTTCATCACGTAGGCCAGCGCTCGCTGGTTGGCGAACTGGCGGATCTTCCACGTCCGCCCGCCCATGTGGCGCGAGCCGAGGACGAAGGTCGCCGCCTGCGTCAGCAGTGGCTCGAGGACGATGTCGTAGTCCCCCACGTCGTACTCGCTGTCCGCGTCCTGGATGAGGACAAAGTCGCCCGTCGACGCGGCGATCGCGGCGCGCACGCCGTGGCCCTTGCCCTGGGGCTTCTCCTCCCAGATGACGACGACGCCGGGGCGGTGCTCGATCTTCTTCACGAGCTCGCGCGAGCCGTCGGTCGAGTTGCTCTCGACGATGACGATCTCACGATCGACCCCCGCGACGTGAGCTGCGTAGACGCGCTCGAACGTCTCCGCGAACGTCGCCGCCTCGTTGAACACCGGCATGATGATCGAGAGCTTCGGTCGGGCTGACGGCGTCTCGGCGCGGGCGTGCATGGCGAGGAGACCGCACGGGACCTCGACCCGCTTGCCGAAAGACTCCGCCAGGTGAGCGGCGCGCTGCAGGGGGACGTGTTCCTTCCGGAGGCGGGAGTCGCGGACGGGGGTGTCCATCGAGCGCGAGAGGATCCCGCAGGAGCGTGGGCGGAACCCCGCCGTCAGCGTCACCCGCGTCAGCGGGACCGCCGCCAGCGCGTGGCGCGGCAGAGGCTCACCGCGAATGGCCGAATCGTCACCCACGACGACGACGAGGTCGCCCCCCGGACGAAGCGCGGCGCGCACCTTGCGGAGCAACGCCAGTGGATCGACGTGCTCGACCCCGCCGTTGACGAACGCCGCGTCGAACTCCGCGTGCGGCAGGGACGCGAGCGCCTCCGCGGCCGTCACCACCGTGACGTCGAGCCGGGGATCGGGCCGGAGGCGCGCGTCGGCCCCGCCACGATCCACGATGCAGAGCACCTTGCGGTGCGCGGTGCCGGGAGCCAGCATCGAGCGGACGGCGCGCTCGCTGTCGTCGTCGAGCGCGTACGACTCGGCCTCGACCCCGGGACGCCCCTCGTCGCTGCGCGTGATGAGCTGGCACTCGTCGCAGCGGGTCATCCGCGAGGGGCCGACGACGAAGAGATACGTCCGACGCGTGCCGCCGCAGAGCACGCAGGCGTCGCCGGCCAGGCGTGCTCGGGCGGCGGATGCGGGGGAGAGATCTTGCATGAATCCGCACCCCAGCTAGCTCATTCGATTCGGTAAATCAAACCGCGCCGCCCCGCGCCCGCCGGCCTACTCGTCCTTCTTGGGGCCCTCGTTGTAGCCGCGCGGGCGGTACTTGGGGTTGACTCCCTTGTATTCGTCGCCGTTCTCGAACGTGTCGTCGACCAGGTATTTGAGCCACGAGCCGGGGTACTTGTCGGCCAGGTCCTGCAGGTCCGGGCGGGACGACGCGTCCTCGTCGCTGATCTCCTTCTCGTCCCAGAGGCACTGGAGCCCGAGCGCGATGAGGCTGAGGTCGTTGGGGCCGAGCTCGAAGCCGCGAAGGTAGTGGGGCATCGCCTCCGCGGGGCGGTGCAGCCGGCAGAGCGTGTCGCCCTCGTAGACGCTCGCCATCGGCCACTGGGGCGCGAGCTGCAAGGCGACGCCGTTGGACACGAGGCGTCCCTCGAGGTCGCCGCGCGCCCCGAGCATGACCGAGTAGTTGAGGTGCGCCTTGGCGCTGCGCGGGACGGCCTTGCGGGTCGCGTTCCAGAAGTCGAGGTCGTTGTTGTAGTCGAGCGCGTGCCGCCGGGCCGCGAAGCACTGGAAGCCGAGGAACAGGGCGAACAGGCCCACCGCGGCGGGCATCGCCCCCTCGCGCCGCCCGAGCGCGAACAGCTTCGCGAACAGGATGGCGAGGACGGTCGCGGTCCCGATCGCGGGGAAGTACCAGAAGCGCTCCGCCCGCACCGTCGGCAGCACGACCGGGATGTTCGACACCGGGAAGTACGAGACGACGATCCACACGAGGGCGAAGGCGACGATGGGCCCGAGGTCGATGACCTGCGGCGGGATGCGAGCCCGGCGCCAGCGCCACCACGAAGCGAAGCCCACCACCGGCGCGAGGACGAACGGCACGACCATCGCGAGCGCGCCGACGACGCTCTCGGGAAAGACCAGCGTTCCCGGGATCGGCTCCTGCGGGGCGGAGTAGTCCCCCGAGAGCGTGAGCGGGAAGATCACCTGCCCGAGCCCGCGGGCGAAGATGCGGAGCGCGCCGGCGATGCGGTACGCCGGCTCCGCCTCGATGAGCGGGTTGTTCAGGGGATCGTGCGGGAGCATCGGCTGCGCGTACCAGCGCAGCGCGGCGGCGAACCAGCGGTGCAGCGTCGGCTTGTCGGCGTTGGCCTCGACGGTGAGCTCGTGGGGCGTCGCGACGGGGAACCAGCGCCGGCGCATCTCGACGTAGAAGACGAACGCGATGGCGACGACGACGGTCGCCACGATGGCCCGCAGCCATCGGAGGGGCCGCTCGGGGTGGGAGACCTGCGCGGTGAGGAGCGCGGCGATGGGGACCATCGCCACGATGCAGAGGGCGCTCTCCTTGGAGTAGAGGCCGAACATGGTCGCCGCGAAGAGCGCGATCGGCATCGTCGGCAGGCGCAGGTTGAGCGCGAGGAGCGCGAGGAGGGCCCCGGCGCCGCCGAGCACGTCGGCGAGGCCCACGACGCCGCTCACCGCCTCGGTCACCACCGCGGTCGCGACGAAGAGGCCCCCGGCGAGCCACGCCGTGGCCCGGTCGCGCGTCCACTTGAAGACGAGGATGACCAGCAGGGCCCCGTTGAGCCCGTGGAGGAGCACGTTCACGTAGTCGTGGGGAAAGGCGCTCGCGTCGCGCATCCCGATCTTCCACATGCCCCGCCACACGAGATCGGGCAGGGGACGGTACGAGCCGATCGTGCGGTCGGGCGTGAGGCCCCAGAAGTCGCGCTTGAACGCCTCGAGCCAGCCGATCTTCGTCATCGGGTCGGCCGCCGCGCGCACGTAGGGGTTCGCGAGCAGGGCCTCCTGTTCGTCGAAGATGAAGTTCGTCGCCGGATGCCTCGTGTAGAGGAGCATCGACAGGAAGCACGTCGGCACGAGCGCGGTGAGGAGGGTTGGGTCCTCCCCGAGGAAGTAGTCCCGGATGCGCGTGAAGACCGTCCGCTTCGGCAGGGGCGGCAGCGGCTCTTCCGCCTCGACGGCAGGGACGGTGGCGGTGGGGGGCGGCGGCTCGAGCGGGTTCACGACGCTTCAGCGGGCGAGATGGCGGACGACGTCAGGGGGAGCGGGCTCCTCGCGATCGGGGATCACCCAGGTGTCACCCCAGAGGTGCGCGCCGCCGTCGATGTACCACGTCTCGCCCGTCACGAACGAGGCGGCATCGCTCGCGAGGTACGCGCACAGCTCGGCCACCTCCTCACACGTGCCGATGCGCTTGGCCGGCGTGCTGCGGCGCCCCATCTCGAGCAGCTCCGGCGGGTAGCGCTCGGTGCCGCTGGAGCGGATGACCCCGGGGGCGATCGCGTTGACCGCGACGTCGTGCCGCGCCCACTCGACGGCGAGCGTCTTGGTCATGTTCTCGACGCCCGCGCGCGCGGCGCCGGTGTGCACCATGCCGGGAAAGCCCCGCGCGATCTGCGCGATGATGCTCACGACGCGCCCCCGCTTCCGCGGGATCATCGACGCCGTCGCGACCTCGCGCGTCATGTAGAACGTGCCGCTCAGGTTGTTGCGGACGACCGCGTCCCATCCCTTGACCGAGAGGTCCTCCGCCGGCGTCCAGAACTGACCGCCGGCGTTGTTCACGAGCACGCTCACCTCGCCCAGCTCCTGGCGCACGTCCTTCACGAACGACGCGATCTGCTCCGGCTCGCGGATGTCGCATTTGCCGGCGAAGACCGTCGCCCCGCGCGCCGACAGGTCGGCCTTGGCCGCCTCGAGCTTGGCCGCGTCGCGCCCGGCGATGGCGACCTTGGCCCCCAGCTCGCTAAGCGTCCGCGCGATGGCGAGGCCGATGCCGCTGCCGCCGCCGGTGACGATGGCGACGTGACCGTCGAAGAGGCCAGGCCGGAAAATGCTGGGCATGGCGTCACGTTAGCGCACGGCATCGGCCTTGCGCAGCCGCATCGCGAGCGCGAAGGCGAGCACCATTCCGAGCGACGCCGCGGCGTAGGGCGCCCTCGCGCCGAGGCTCCCGTAGAGCCAGCCGCCGAGCGCGGGACCGAACGTGCGCGCGAGGCTGGCGAAGGACTGGTTGGTCCCGAGCGTCCCTCCTTGCTGGTCCGCGGGCGCGCGCTTCGAGATGTACGCCGACGTCGTCGGCTGCGTGAGCCCGTTGCCGAGCGCGAGCAGCGCTCCCGACGCGTAGAGCAGCGGGCGCGCGTCGAGCGTCGCGGCGCCGACGAAGCCGGCGAAGGCGAGCGACTGCACGAGGGCTCCGGCGCGCATGAGCCGCGCCTCGTCGAAGCGCTTCGCGAGGGGCCGCACGAGGCCGCCCTGCACGCCCGCCGCCACGACGCCGATGAAGGCGAGCACGTAGCCGGTGCCGCGCTCGTCGATGCCGAACACGTCGCCGCAGAAGAACGTGAACGTCTGGTCCAGGTTGGTGAAGCTCAGGACGACGAGGAAGTTCACCGCGACCGCGACCGCCACGCCGGGCAGGGCGAACGCACCGCGCATCGCCTCGACGTTGAGCGGCGCGAGCCTTCGGCGCGGCGTCGTCGCGCGCTTCTCCGGCGGCAGCGACTCGGCGACGCCGGAGGCGACCCACACCAGGTTGACGACGCTGAGGCACGCCGCGACGAGGCAGGGCACCGCGCCGTGCCGCCCGGCGATGGGGATCTTCGCGAGGGCGCCGCCGATGCCGGGGCCGAGGATGAAGCCGAGCCCGAAGGCCATGCCGATGAGGCCCATGCCCTTGGCGCGGTCCTCGGCCTTCGTGATGTCCGCGATGTAGGCGCTCGCGGTGCCGAGGTTCGCGGTGGCGATGCCGCCGAAGATGCGGGCCGCGAAGAGCCAGGCGACGCTGCTCCCGTAGGCGAGGGAGACGCCGAGGCCGGCCATCGTGAGCGCGGTGCCGGTGATGGACCAGAGCAGCACGGGCCGGCGGCCCACGCGGTCCGAGACGCGGCCCCACACCGGGACGAAGAGGAACTGCATCAGCGAGTACGCGGAGCCGAGCAGCGTGGCGACGAAGGGGCTGACGCCGAAGGTGTCGCGCGCCTCCTTGGCGAGGAACGGCAGCACCAGGCCGAAGCCGAGGAGGTCGATGAAGACGGTGAGGAAGATGGCGCCGAGGCCGGGGGCGCGCTTCACGGCGAGCCCCGGCGGCGCGCGTGCACGAAGGCCTCGCGGTTGCCCTTCGGGCCGGCGAGGACGCTGTCGCACCGGGCGATCACGTCGAAGCCGGCGTCCGCGACGTCCTGGGTCACCGCGTCGAGCACGTCGGCGCGGACCGACTCGTCGCGCACCACGCCCTTGCCACGCGAGGCTTGCTCGCGGCCGACCTCGAACTGCGGCTTCACGAGGGCGACCAGATCGCCACCGGCGCGCGTGCAGCGGGCGACGGCGGGCAAGAGCTTCGCGAGCCCGATGAACGACGCGTCGACCACGGTGAGGTCCGCCGCGCCCCCCACCGCGGCGGCGTCGAGCGTGCGCGCGTTGGTCCGCTCCATCACGACGACGCGTGGGTCGACGCGGAGCTTGTGGGCGAGCTGGCCGTAGCCGACGTCGACCGCCACGACGCGCGCGGCCCCGCGCTGCAGCAGGCAATCGGTGAACCCGCCGGTGGAGGCGCCCAGGTCGATGCAGCTCATCCCGGCGACGTCGAGGGCGAACACGTCGAGCGCGCCCGCGAGCTTCACGCCGCCCCGCGAGACGTAGGCGTGGTCCGGCGCGCGCACCTCCACCGCCGCTTCGGCGTCGACCAGCGTCCCCGCCTTGTCGACGCGGGCCCCGGCGACGAACACCTCGCCCGCCAGCACCACCGCCTGCGCGCGCGCGCGCGTCGGCGCGAGCGAGCGAGTCACGAGGAGCTGATCGAGCCGCACCTTCGCCACGGCGGCGACGATAGCTCACGCTCAGGGAATCGCCGCCTCGGGGTGGAGCGCGTGCGCCAGGACGGCGAGCCCCTCCGCGATGCGCGGCCCGGGGCGGAGAACCCGCTCGTCGTGCAGCGGCACGACGTGCCCCTCGCGCACCGCGCGGACGCCGCTCCAGCCGGGCGTCTCGGGCGTGATGCGGGCCCCGCCGCCGCCCTCGGCGCCCGACGCGTCGAGGATCACGTCGGGGTCGAGCTCGACGGCGCGCTCGAAGCCGAGCACGGGCCACGCCGTGCCCTCGGTGACGGCGTTCGTGGCGCCCGCGTGACGGAGGAGATCGTCCGCGAACGTGCGCGGCCCTGCGACCACCACCGGCGCGACGCCGACGACGAGGAGCACCCGCAGGCGGGGAGCGCTCGCGGTGGCCTTCTCGATCGCCGCCTCCCGCGCGTCGATCCGGGCGTCAAGCGTGCGGGCCTCCGACGCGCGGCCGCTCCGATCGCCGAGCGCGAGGAGGAGCGCGTCGACCCCCGCGAGGGACGCGATCTCGTCGGGGAACCAGGTGGCGATGCCGTGCGCGTGCATCGTCTCGCTGAAGCGGCCGGACCACTGGCCGGAGGGACCGACGACGAGGTCGGGGCTCAGCTGGAGGATGGCCTCGACGTCCGGCTCCATCCCGCCCACGGCGGGCAGCTTCGTGGCCTCGGGCGGCCAGTCGCAGTACCGCGAGCGCGCCACGACGCGGTCGCCCGCCCCGATGGCGAAGAGGGCCTCCGTCGTCGACGGGCCGAGCGACACGATGCGGTGCGCCTCGCCGGTCGACGTCGTGTCGTGGCGCCTCGAGCAGGCGACGGCCGCGCCGATCGCCACGATGGCGACCCAGCCCGCGGCACTGCTCATCGACCGATGAGCCCGTACTTGTGGAGCTTCTCGATGAGGGCGGGACGCGAGACCCCGAGCCGCCGCGCCGTCTCGCTCTGGTTGTGCCCGGCCGCCTCGAACGACTCCGAGATGAGCGTCCGCTCGAACGCCTCGACCCGCGCGCGCAGCGGGTGCCCGGGGCCCGGGTCTCCGGCCGCCGACGGCGTCGAGGACGACGTCGCCGGCCCCTCGGACAGGGAGCGCCACAAGGCCAGCGTGATCCGCTCGTCCGGCGCCAGCGCGAGGAGCCGTGCCACGGTGTTCTCGAGCTCGCGCACGTTCCCCGGCCACGCGTGCGTGCGCAGCGCCTCGACGAGCGCCGGCTCGATCTCGACCCCGCCCATGCCGTAGCGCTCCGCGTACTGACGCACGAAGGTGCGCACCAGCGGCTCGACGTCCTCCGGTCGCTCGCGCAGCGGCGGCACGCGGATCGGCACCACGTTGAGCCGGTAGAAGAGATCCTCCCGGAACCGCCCGGCCTTCACCTCCGCGGCGAGGTCGCGGTTCGTGGCCACGACGAGGCGCACGTCGACCGTCTCGGTTCGCCCGCCCACCTGCTGCACCTCGCCCGACTGGAGCGCGCGCAGCACCTTGGCCTGGATGGCCAGCGGCAGCTCGCCGATCTCGTCGATGAAGAGCGTCCCCTTGTGGGCCTGCTGGAAGTACCCGAGCCGCGCCGCTTGGGCGCCGGTGAACGCGCCCTTCGTGTGGCCGAAGAGCTCCGCCTCGGCGAGCTCGCCCGGGATGGCCGCCGCGTTGAACCGCACCATCGGCTTGTCGGCCCGCCGCGAGTGCGCGTGCAGCACGGAGGCAACGACGTCCTTGCCTGCGCCGCTCTCTCCGGTGAGCATCACCGTCACGTCCTTGGGCGCGACCCGCGCCACGACGTCCATGACCCGCTTCATCGCGGGGCTGTCCGCCACGATGGTGCGCCCGAGGCTCGCTTCGGTGCGGAGCCGCGCGTTCTGGAGCCTCAGCTCGCGCCAGTCGATGGCGCGGCGCACCGCCAGCGTCAGCTCGTCCGGGTCGAACGGCTTCGGGATGTAGTCGAACGCGCCGGCCTTCATCGCCCCCACCGCGACGCGCTCGCTCCCGTGCGCGGTGAGCATCAGCACCGGCACGCTCGGATCGCTGGCCCTCATGCGCGCGAGGACCTCCATGCCGTCCATGTCCGGCATCGCCAGGTCCGTCAGGACCACGTCGGCGCCGCGCGCCTCGAACGCGGCCAGCCCCGACGGCCCGCCGTCGCAGGCCTCGACGACCAGCCCCGCGTCGCTGAGCACCGCCTCCAGCGTGAACCGCAACGACGCGTCGTCGTCGATGACGAGCACGCGGCTCATGGCCGTCTAGCCGAGTCGCGAGCGCGGCTGTGAGCCCGTAGTATCACTACGGGCACCTAGCGTGCGCCGGCCACGACCGGCTCGGGCTTCTCGGCCCGGGCCGGGTTCGGCAGTCGCGTGCACGGTTTGGCCTTCATCGGCAGCGCGATCGTCACCGTCGTGCCGGTGCCGGGGACGCTCTTGAAGTCGAGGTTGCCGCCGTGCTGCTCGACGAGGCCGCGGGCCACCGCGACCCCGAGGCCGGTGCCCGACTCCTTGGTCGTGAAGTA
>JBEKGQ010000049.1:0-16985 GCA_050012715.1 Polyangiaceae bacterium | reverse complement strand
GGGCGAGGCGTACGACATCGTCCTCCTCGACGTGATGCTGCCCGGCATCGACGGCTTCGAGGTCTGCCGGCGCATCCGCGCGAAGCACGACGTCCCCATCGTCATGCTGACGGCGCGGGGCGAGGACACCGATCGCGTGGTCGGCCTCGAGCTCGGCGCCGACGACTACGTCCCCAAGCCGTTCAGCCCGCGCGAGCTCCTCGCGCGCATGCGCGCCGTGCTCCGGCGGGCGCGGCCTCCTTCGCACGGCTCGCACCCCTCCTCCGCCGATCGCGTCGAGGTGGGTGATCTCGTGGTGGAGGTGCCCGCCCACCGGGCCACCCTCGGCGGCAAGGAGCTCCAGCTCACCTCGTTCGAGTTCCGCGTGCTCGTGGCGCTCGCGCGCCGGGCCGGCGAGACGGTCACCCGCGAGGAGCTCGCCGGGGCCGTCCTCCCCAAGGGCGGGCGCTACGACCCGAGCGTCGACCGCTCCCTCGACGTGCACGTGTCGCACCTGCGGGCCAAGCTCGGCGACGAGGCGCGCGAGCCGCGGCGCATTCGCACCGTACGCGGCGTCGGTTACGTCCTCGTGCGCCCGACGTAGACGGTAAGGGGCAGTCGTAAGGGCACGTAAAGACGGTGCGGCCCGATGGGCAAGCGGCCCAAGATGGAGCATGCACCGCCCGCGGACGCTGCGGTCCCGCCTCTTCTGGTGGTTTCTCGGCACCATCCTCCTCGCCATCCTGACCGGGTCGCTCGTCGTCATCGGCACGCGGCCCGAGCCGATCACCGGCGCGGAGATCATGGCCCACAACGTCGGCACCCACCTCGCCGAGACGTGGGACCAGCCGGAGGCCACGCGGGCCTACGTGGGCGAGGTGCGCGACGTCACCGGGTTCGACGTGAAGCTCGTCCGCGACCCCCACAAGCTCCCGCCGCGCGTGCACAACGCCACCGCGCGCGGCCTCGCCATCGTGCCCGAGAACCCGCAGCACATCTTCATCCCCGTCGTCCGCGGCGGGACGCTCATGGGCGCGCTCGAGATGGAGAAGTTCGGCCCCCGCCCCGGCCCATGGCCGTGGTGGCGGCTCGTCCTCGCGCTCGTCCTGGTCTTCACGGTGCTCTCGCTCATGGCGGGACGGGTCGCCAACCTCATCGCGCGACCCCTCGAGCAGCTCGCGCAGGCGGCCGACCGCTTCGGCGGCGGCGACCTCGCGTTCCGCACCGACGCCGGCCGCGCCCGGCGCTGGGTCGCGCTCGAGGTGCGCGAGGTGGCGGTCAGCTTCAATCGCATGGCCGATCGCGTCGAGGCCATGGTGCGCGGCCAGCGCGAGCTCCTCGGCGCCATCAGCCACGAGCTGCGGTCTCCCCTCGGTCGCGCGCGCGTCGCGCTCGAGATCGCCCGCGACCGCCTGCCGGCGACCCCCTCCGAGCGCTCCACGACGAGCGCCCTCGACGACGTCGAGAAGCAGCTCCTCGACGTCGACCACATCCTCGGGGATCTGCTCGACGTGACCCGTACCGGGCTCGCCGACGTGCGCAAGGAGACGCGCCCTTTCGTCGACTGGCTGCGCGCCCGCATCGCGGAGCAGCCGGCTCCCCCCGTCGTCCTCGTCGACGCGGCCGCCGAGGTCCGCGACGTGGCCTTGCCCTTCGACGCGAAGCTCCTCGGGCGCGTCGTCCACAACCTGCTCGTCAACGCGCGCGCCCACGGGCACCCCGACGGCCTGCCCCTCGCGGTGACCGTCACGCGCGACCGCGCGATGCTGCGGGCCGGGGTCCGCGATCGCGGTCCGGGCTTCCCGCCCGGCTTCGCCGAGCGCGCCTTCGAGCCCTTCGTGCGCGGCGACGCGGCGCGGGCGCGGCCCACCGTCGGGGCGGGGTACGGCCTCGGCCTGGCGATCGTGAAGCGCATCGTCGAGGCGCACGGCGGCAAGGCCTTCGCGCGGAACGTGGACCCCGGCGGCGGCGGCGCCGAGGTCGGCTTCGAGCTGCCGATCGCGCCCGCCCCCGACAGGTGAGGTACCCTCCACCGGAGGCATGCGCACCTGGCTGAAGCTCATGGCCTGGGTGTTCGGCCTCCTCGGCGTCGTGTCGCTGGTGCTCTACGCCTTCGTCGTCGACGTCTGGACCATCCCGAGCGACGACCCCATGGAGTCGGCCTCGATCGAGCCGACCCTGAGCGCCGGCGACGTGGTCCTCGTCTCGCGCCACACCACGGTGGCCCGGGGCGACCTCCTGCGCTGCCCGGACCCCCAGGCGCCCGGGCGCTTCGTCGTCGGGCGCGCGATCGGGGTGTCCGGCGAGCACGTCGAGATCACCGGCGAGTTCGTCACGCTCGACGGCAAGCGCTTGCCCAGCCCTCGCGCCTGCGACCCGCCGCGCGTGACCCTGCACGACCCCCAGTCCGATCAGGACATCGACCTCCAGTGCTCGGTGGAGGACTTCGGCGATCGCAACTTCGGCTCGCTCCGGGCCGACAAGGCCGAGCCTCCCACCCGGGCCACCGTCGAGCCGGGCCGCTGGTTCCTCGTCAGCGACGATCGCCACGTCCACGTCGACTCGCGCGACTTCGGGCAAATCGACGTGGCGAGCTGCCTCCACATCGTGTTCCGCCTCGAGGGCGCGGCCGGCTTCGGCGACGAGAAGAAGCGCCTCAGCATCATCTGGTAGCTCGAAGGGGCCCAGCGAAGCGTCCGGAGCTGGTACGCTCCCGCGGTAGAGCGCATGGAGTTCGAGCTCGGCATCGTCTGCGGACGCTGCGACTGGTACGCGGTCATGGGGACGGCGTCCTGCCAGTCGTGCGGATCGTCGCTGACCCTCGGTCCGTCGAAGACCGCGATCCCGCCGGCGATGGTCGGCCCGCCGGCGATGGTCGCGCCTCCCGAGCCGAGGACCGACCCGCCGTCGTCGCTCTTCGGCAGCGACCTCAAGCCCCGCAAGCCCCCGTCCGGCGTGGCCCACGCCGCCCCACCGTCGATGGTGGGCGGCATCAGCGCAACCAGCGCAGTTCGTGCCCAAGCGGGCGATTCGGCGGTATCGTCGTCCGGCGCATTCGACGACCACGTGTCGGCCCACCTGGCGGTGGGCGATCGGGTGCGCGACGAGCCGTCTCTGGAGGAGCTGATGGATCAGGCCAAGAACTACGTCTGCAAGTCGTGCTCGACGCCCGTGCCCATGGGGCACAAGTTCTGCGGGCGTTGCGGTGCAGCCGTACCGCCGGAGATCCTCAACGCGCGCACGCAGTTCTTCGGGCAGCTCCAGGTCCCCGGCAAGGCCAAGCTCATTCTCATCCGCGGCGAGGGCGTCGAGGGGCTCAGCTACCAGCTCAACGCCGAACAGCACATCGTGGGCCGCAACGGGCAGCTCGTCTTTCCGGACGACCCGTTCGTCTCCCCCCGCCACGCCAACCTCTTCTATCGCAACGGCAAGCTCGTGGTGCGCGACGAGGGGTCGCTCAACGGAGTCTTCTGGCGCGTCCGCGGCACGGTGGACGTGTCGGGGGGCGATTACTTCCTGGCCGGCGAGCAGCTCTTTCGCATCGAGGGCCCGCCCCGGTCGAACGACGGCCCGGCTCCCGACGGGACGTACTTCTACTCGTCGCCCAAGCACCCGGCGCAGTTCAAGATCATCCAGATCCTCCAGGGTGGCGCGGCGGGCATGGCGGTGTGCGCCCGCGGGCAGGCGCTCCAGATCGGACGCGAGGGCGGCGACCTCAACTTCCCGGGTGACCTCTACATGAGCGCCTCCCACTGCAAGCTCGAGGACGCCGGCGGCAAGCTCACGCTCACCGACTTGAACAGCCGCAACGGCACCTACGTGCGCCTCAAGGCCGAGCGCGAGCTCGGTCACGGCGACTACCTCTTCATCGGCCGCAAGCTCCTCCGCGTGGAGATCACGGCGAACTAGCGCCGGGGTCCGGCGCCCATGATTGCCCTGGCAAGACCGTGGAGACCTGGCGAACCCGTCGCTGACGCTCCGGGTTCTGTGTTCTCTCGCTAGCGTTTCCGCGCGCCGACGAGGCCGACCGCCTTGCGCATGACGGCGACGAGGGCGTCGATGACGACGCGCGGGAGACCGTTGATGATGGCCTCGAGGTCGAGCGGGCCATCCATCGCGGGGAGCATGTCGAAGAGCTCGGCGAAGCGATCGTAGGTACCGCCGAGGGCGTCGAGCTTGGCTCGCAGCGCGCTCGCCTCCGGGCTGCGGGTCTCCCCGAGGATCTCGCGCGAGCGCCGCACGAGCGTGCGCTTGTCGGACACCACCCGCCGCAGCCGCGCGATGTACGCACCGATGACCACGTCCGGATACTTCCCGCGCAGCCGGTAGCGGTCGTGCCTCGCCCCCGCCTCGCGGTGATGCTCAACGATGCCGGCGGCCTCGAGCCCGCGCAGGTTCGCGAAGATGTTGCTCTTGCTGCGCCCGAGCTCCGCCGACAGCTCGTCCATCGAGCGCGCCGTCTCGGCGAGGTAGAGCGCCGCCACGATCTGACCGCCGAGGCGCGTGATGCCCGGAAAGCTCGCGGCGACCTCCTCCCCGACGCCTTCGAGGAGCGTGCGCCGCGCGAGCGCGACCGGACCGGGATCGACCTTGAGGGCGCGGGGCGCGGACATCCCCTCCGAAGCTAGCGCGGCCAGGGGTCGACCGTCAGCTTGAGGGCGATGCCGCCCGAAACGACGCCGTAACCGTGCGCCTGCACCGGGTAGCTGCACTCGTTCGCGATGCCCGGGACGGGGCTCTCCGAGTCGACGTCGACCTCGACGCACCCCTGCACCGGGATGATCCGCTCGTAGCCCACGTACGGGCCCACCGCGAAGACCGGCGCCAGGCGCCAGTCGAACCCCGCCGTGAGCCGTGTCACGATGCCCTTCTCTTCCAGGTAGTACTCGGAGGTCTCCGGCTGGCCGTTCGACGCCTGCGTCGCGCCGCGCACGTAGCTCGCGTTGTCGTCCGAGTAGCCGACGCCGAGCTCGATCCACGGCTGGATGCGGTGGACGACGAAGTGCGTAAAGTAGTAGCGGCCGTAGGCGCCGAGCGTCCACTGCTGGCGCTGGAGCTGCGAGGTCGTGTCGACGTAGTCGCCCGTGTCGGTGCCGTCGAGCGAGTCGTACGACGCGTACGAGAAGAACGCGCCCAGGCTGAGCCACGGGAAGAGCCGGTAGCCGGCGGTCACCACGATGCCGAGCGGCTCGAGGCCGTAGGGGTGCTCGGTGCCCCGCAGGATGTCGCCGGTGGGATCGCCGGTGACCGTCGTGTTCGGGTAGAGGTTCGGCGCCTGCACCGGCGACGAGCCGTCGGGGAGCATGAAGCCGAGGCGAACCTGGACCTCGATGCCGTGGAGGCCGATGCGATCCCAGGCCGAAGCGGGCGGCTGCGCGGCGCGTGGCATCCCGAGGCCTCGCGGCGTCCACGTGTCGCCCGAAGGGGGCGTGGGCGTGGGCTCGGGGGTGGGCGCGGGCGTGGGGACCGGCGTCACCGGTGGCGCCTTTTGCGGCGGGTCGACGCACTGACCCTGCACGCAGATGCGGTCGCCCTTGCAGTCCGTGTCCTTCTCGCAGGCGCCCGCCGCGGGGAACGCGCTCGTGCTGGCCGGCGCGGCCGGCGGAGGTGCGGCCGGAGCGGGTGCGGTGGCCGCCGGCGGCGGCGGCGGAGGAGGCGGCGGCGGCGATTGCGCGAGCGCGACCCCCGACACCACGAGCATGGACGGCACGGCAAGAAGACCAAGGCGGCGCATCGGAGGCGCGCAGCCTAGCAGCGCCGGCG
This sequence comes from Polyangiaceae bacterium, assembly GCA_050012715.1. GTDB lineage: Bacteria > Myxococcota_A > Polyangia > Polyangiales > Polyangiaceae > Palsa-1150. The sequence goes on along the minus strand of JBEKGQ010000049.1, from coordinate 11,243 downwards.
AGCCTTGCCGCAAGGCCGCGGAAGGTTCATTGACGGAGCGCATGGTCAATCGCCTGGCCCGCGAAGCGTCGCCCTACCTCCAGCAGCACTCGATGAACCCGGTCGACTGGTACCCGTGGGGCAGCGAGGCGCTGGAGCGGGCGCAGCGGGAGGACCGGCCGATCCTGCTGAGCATCGGCTACTCGGCGTGCCACTGGTGCCACGTCATGGAGCGCGAGAGCTTCGAGGATGAGGCCGTCGCGTCGCTCATGAACCAGTGGTTCGTGAACATCAAGGTCGACCGCGAGGAACGGCCCGACCTCGATCAGGTCTACCAGCTCGTCGTCCAGCTCATGGGGCGGAGCGGCGGCTGGCCGCTCACCGTGTTTCTCACGCCGGACCAGAAGCCGTTCTTCGGGGGCACGTACTTTCCGCCCGCCGACCGCTACGGCATGCCGGGCTTTCCCAAGGTGCTGCGGGCGATCTGGGAGGCCTACCACGCGAAGCGCGGCGAGGTGGACGCGCAGTCGGCGGAGATCGTGAAGGCCATCACCGACGTCGCGTCGGGCGAGGCGCGCGCGGCGACCGGGGCCGTCTCGGCCGACCTCGTGAAGGCCGCGACAAAGAAGCTCGCCTCCCGCTTCGACGACGAGCACGGCGGGTTCGGGCAGAGGCCGAAGTTCCCCGGCACGATGAGCCTCGACGTGCTCCTCCGCGGCGGCGAGGGGCCGCGCGTGCAGAAGGCCCTCGAGGCGATGCGCGCCGGCGGCATCTGGGACCAGCTCGGGGGCGGCTTCCACCGCTACTCGACCGACGAGCGCTGGCTCGTGCCGCACTTCGAGAAGATGCTCTACGACAACGCGCTCCTCCTCCGCCTCTACGTCGACGGCTGGCGCGCCTTCGGCGACGCGCGGCACGCGTCGACCGCGCGCGATCTCGCCGCCTACGTGCTCCGCGAGATGGTCGCCCCCGAGGGCGGCTTCTACGCCACGCAGGACGCGGACAGCGAGGGCGAGGAGGGGCGCTTCTTCGTGTGGACGCCGGCGGAGGTCGACGCCGCGTGCGCGGGCGATGCCGCGGCCGCGCGCGCGGCGAAGCGCGTGTGGGGCGTCACCGACCAGGGGAACTTCGAGGCGACGGGTGCGACCGTGCTGTCGGTCGTCGCGTCGCCGGAGGATCCCGAGGAGGAGGCCGCCCTCGAGCGGGCCCGCCGGGCGATGTTCGTGGTGCGCGAGACGCGGCCGAAGCCGTTCCGCGACGAGAAGGTGCTCGCGAGCTGGAACGCGCTGATGATCGGCGCGATGGCCGACGCCGGGGCGGCGCTGGATCCGGCGCTGGTGGCGGCGGCGGAGCGGGCGATGGCCTTCGTGGAGCGGACGCTGGTGGTGCGCGAGGAGGGCGGCGCCGAGGGAGGGAGGTCGCGCGTGCTGCGCCTGGCGAAGGATGGCGTCGCGAAGGGCAAGGGCTTCCTCGACGACCACGCGTACGTCGCGGACGCCGCGCTGGACCTCTACGAGGCGACCGGCGAGCCGCGCTGGGTCGCGCTGGCGAGGTCGCTCGGCGAGAGCCTGCTCGCGCACTTCCACGATCCGGCCGACGGCGGGTTCTTCTTCGTGCCCGACGACGGCGACGCCATCCTCGTCCGCGCGAAGGATCCCTACGACCACGCCGTCCCGAGCGGCGCATCGGTCGCATGCCGCGTGCTCCTGCGGCTCGGGGCGCTCGTCGACGCGCGGTTCCACGAGCCCGGGGCCCGCGCGGTCGAGGCGCTCGCTGCGTCCGCGGCGGCCAATCCGGGCGGCATGAGCAACACGGTGTGCCTCGTGGACCGGCTCGTGCGGGGGACGGTCGACGTGGTGCTGGTGGGGCCGCGAAACAGCGACGCGACGAGGGCGCTGGCCCGCGAGGTGTTCCGCGCGTACCTGCCCGACCGTGTCGTCGCCTGGGTGGACCCGGCGGATCCGCGCTCGGCGGAGGCGTGCGCGGTGCTCGCGGAGGGGAAGCCGCCGCACGCGGAGCCGGTGGCGTACGTGTGCCTCGGGCGGGCGTGCTCCCTGCCGATGAAGGAGCCGGCGGAGCTCGCGAAGGCGCTGCGGTAAGAAAAGGGCCCCGAGAAGCGCCGCCCGTGCTCGATGCGGCGGCGCTCCTCGGTCCCGGGGACGAGCGCGGCCCCTCTCTACCGGAGAGGTTCGCGCCCGGTGTGACGCCGACCTACTTCGTCGCGGTGCCCGTGGCGGCCACGCTCGGAGCAGTCGGCGCCGTCGGTGCGGACGGCTCGGCGGGGGTCCGGGGCCGGCGCGGTGACGGGGGCCACGGTGACTCCCGTCACGTTGGCCACGCGATGACCCGGGTGATGCCTCGTGCGGCGTCGCTCATGACGCGTGGTCACCGGGATCCCAGCCTGCTATCCCTCGGGAGTCTGAACGCCCTCGCCCTCGTCGGTCCGGCCGGGGTCCTGGCCCTCGTCGCTTCCTGTGCGCCAGCGGGCCCGCGGGCGGCCGGGTCCCTGCCGGTGCCCACCCGGGTTGACGTCGCCCAGGACGCGGCTCCATTCGTCGCAGTCTCCGGGGACGTCCACGCCGACGCCCGCACGACCCCCGACGAGCGCGCGCAGCTCGCGCGGGACTACGCGGACGCGGTCCAGCGCGTCGCCGCGTCCCTGGGACCCCAGAGGGCGGTGCCGCCCATCGCGGTCTACTGCAAGACCGACGCGTGCCGGGATCTCTTCGGCCCCTCGCGCCGGTCGCGTGGCATCCACCCCGGCGAGCGCGTGCCCTGGGGCACGCTGCGCGCGGGGGAGCGCACGGCCGTCTTCATCGACGCGGTGGGGCCCGGCAGCGCGGCCGTCCTGGTGCACGAGATGGTGCACGCCGAGGTGGGCGCGCGGCTCGCCCCGCAGCGCGTCCCGTCCTGGTTCGACGAAGGCGTCGCCGTACTGCTCGCGGGCGCTCCGCCGTGCGCGGGCGCGTCGCTCCCGCCCGGCATCGACGACCTCCGCCGCCTCGACGACCGCGCCGTGCTCGGCGAGTACACGGATCACCCGGCGCTGCTCGTGCCGACGTACTGCCAGGCGCGCGGCGAGGTGGCGGCGTGGGTGGAGCGCCACGGCCAGGCGCAGCTCCTCGCGCTCATCGACGTCGTGCACGTGGGCGCGCCCTTCGAGGACGCCTACGGCCCGCTGCTGACGCAGCCCCCGGGCCCGATGACGACGCTCCTCACCTCGCCCGCGACGCACCTCGGGGACCCGGCGCGGGCCTTCACCCTCGCCCTGTGGATCGAGCCCGCGGCCGACGCGGGCGTCCTCGCGCACGTCTCGTCCGACGCGGTCGGCTCGGGCTGGTGCACGCCGTTCCTCGGGTTCGACGCGGGCCATCGCCTCGTCGCGCAGCTGCTCCACGGCGGGACGCCCGACGCCTCGAGCTACGCGGTGGCGGTGGATCCGGCGGCGGTCCCCGTGGGGCGGTGGACGCACGTCGCCATGACGTGGGGCCCGGGATCGCCCGTTCGGCTCTACGTCGACGGCGCACTCGTCGCCGAGGCCGCGTCGCCAGGGTATCGCGCCAGCGGCGCGGGCCGGCCGATGACCGTCGCGTGGGGCTCGAGCAACGCGGGCGGTGCCGGCTGCTTTCGCGGGGCCGTCGAGGGCGGCGCCTTCGCGGGCGCGGTGACCGGCATGGCGGTGCTCGGCGTGGAGCTCGGCGCCGACGGGGTCCGCGCCCTGGCGGCCCGGCGGCCCTAGCCCAGCGAGCCGCACGCGCTTGCCCCGATCGCCCCAACCGGTGCGACGATGGCTCATGGCCCCCGTGAAGCGCGCGATGCGCCGCCCGTGGATGACCGCCGTGCTCCTCGCCGCCCTCGGCCTCGCGGGGTGCGGCTCGCAGGGCGCGATGACGCCGAGACCGAGCATCCTGCTCGACGGTCACCACGGGACGACGGTGCGGCTCGCCTTTCTCAGCGCCGTGCCCGACCGGGAGCCCATCCTCTCGAGCAGCGGGGTCACGTGGATCACGCTCGATCAGTGGCGCCAGACGCTCCAGAACGGCTTCGACGCTGGCTTCGGCCGCTCGTTCACCGTGACCCACGCCGAGGCTGCGGAGCTCACGATCCAGCTCGACATGACCGTGCTCACGGACGTGTCCGCGGGCGGCCCCGAGGACGCGATGAGCCTGCGCTACCAGGCGCACCTCCTCGACGCGCGCGGAAGGCCCATCGGGACCTCCTCGGGCACCGTCACCGGGCGGCCCGAGCCCGGTATCCAGGCGGTCGCCCACTCCGTCGAGGCGATGTACGAGAAGATCGCGAACGACTTCTTCAACCGTTCCCCCGCGGAGGAGTGACGGCCTCTCAGCCCGCGCCGCGACGCTCGCGGTGCCCGCGCATGTCGCGCCGCATCGCCGGGGGGCGCGTCGAGGAGGGCCGCCCGCTGCCGATCGGCGCCACGTCGTTCGCCCGCATCCGGTGCACCACGTCCGTCGCCTTGCCGGCGGCGACCAGCTCCGCCTCGAGCACGTCGAGCGCCGGGCCCATGAGCTCCGTCCGCGCGAACCGCCCCGCCTTGCCCGACGCGATGCGCGGCAGGATGGCGACGATGCGCCGCACGCCGTCGGCGATGCGCCGCGGCACCGCGACGCGCTCGATGACCGGGTCGAGGAAGTCCGTCGCCGCGCGTATCCGGTCCCGCTCGCCCAGGCACGCCTCGTCGAGCGGCTCCTTCAGCAGCACCGTCCACAGCACCACGTCGTCGAGGGGCCGCCCGCGCGCCTTGGTCATCGCGTCGATGGCGTCCATCTTCGCGAAGAACCGCCGCGCGCCGTCGATCGTCGCCTCCTCGTCGTCGAGGAACGCCGCCAGCTCCGGCAGGAGCACCGCCATCGCGCCCGTCTCCCACAGGAGCCACATCGAGCGGTGGGCCGACGTCCGCAGGAGGCGCAGGATCTCCTCGAAGACGCGCGGCCGCGCCGCCTTCGCGAGGTCCTCGCGCGTCGAGACCATCGCGTCGTAGACGTCCGGCGCGATGCCGAGGTCGAGCCGCGCCGAGAACTTGATGGCGCGCAGGATGCGGATGGGATCCTCGCGGAAGCGCACCATCGGGTCGCCGATGGTGTGGATCGTGCGCCGCTGCACATCCTTCATGCCGCCGCACCAGTCGAGGACCTGGTGGCGGTCGAGGTCGTAGAAGAGCGCGTTCATCGTGAAGTCGCGGCGCAGCGCATCTTCGTGCGCGTCGCCGAAGACGTTGTCGCTCCGGATGAGCAGATCGTCGGCCTCGGCGTCGCCGTCCTCCCCCGGCGCCTCCATCACGGGGCTCCGCCGGAAGGTGGCCACCTCGACGACCTTGCCGCCGCCGAAGAGGATGTGCGCGAGGCGGAACCGCCGCCCGATGATGCGGCAGTTCCGGAAGAGGGACCTCACGTCCTCCGGGCGGGCGCTCGTCGCAATGTCGTAGTCCTTCGGCTTTCCGCCGAGGAGGAGGTCACGCACGCACCCGCCGACGAGGTAAGCCTCGTAGCCGGCGCGCTCGAGCCGGCGGACGACCTTCGCGGCGTCCGGGTCGATGCGGTCCTCGTCGATCGTGCTCTCGTGCCGGACGAGCCCGGTGCCGGCGTGGCGCTCGGCCGGGTCGCGCTGCAGGCGCCGCGGTTCGGGGGGAGTTTCGGCCGCGTCCTCGACCGTGAACGATGGCAGGTCGGGCGGGGCGGGATAATTGTCGTCGGGAGGGCTCATAAGGCTCGCGCTCGAACGCGCGACGTCGATGGTCGACGGCTGCAGTCTACCACGGCCCCCTGGCTGGCTCCAGGCTCCTCCCCGGCTCCTCCCCCGAGCCGCCCCGCGGCTGGTACCCTTCCTGGGATCCATCGTGAGCAGCGGTCCCCGCCTCGACCCCGTCCCCCTGGACGACTTCGACCTCCGCGAGCCACTCGGCTCGGGGGCGAACGAGCGCGTCTTCGAGGCGGTGCACAAGAAGACCGGCCAGAGCGTGGCCATCAAGCTCCTCGACCCGGCCTCCCGCGGCTCGCGAGAGCTCCGCGAACGCATGGCGCGCGAGGCGGTCGTGCTCGCCAGCGTGACCAGCCCCAACGTGAGCCGCCTGCTCGGGTACGGCTGGGAGAGCGACCAGCCGTTCCTCGTCCTCGAGCGCCTCGACGGGGAGACGCTGGCCGACGTGCTCCGGCGCGAGGGGCGCCTCCAGGCGGCGCGGCTCGTCGACTGGGTCGAGCAGCTCCTCGTCGGGGCGCGGGACTGCCACCGCGTGAACGTCATCCACCGGGACATCAAGCCGGCGAACATCTTCCTCGTGCGCCCGGGACCGGGACCAGGCGCCGGCGGCGACCCGGTGGTGAAGCTCATCGACTTCGGCGTGGCGCGCCTCAACGAGATCGCCAGCGCGGGCAGCAGCCTGACGAGCACCCACCACCTCATCGGGAGCATGGGCTACATGGCGCCCGAGCAGCTCGAGTATGCGCGCGGGGTCGGGCCGACCGCCGACCTCTACGCGGTGGGCGTCGTCATCTTCCGCTGCGTGGCCGGGCGCCTGCCGTTCATCGGGCGGAGCTTCGAGGCGCTGACGAAGCTGAAGTGCGAGGGGACGGCGCCGGTGCTGTCGAGCATGCCCGGGGTCCTGCCGAGCGCGCTCCTCGACGCGTTCGTGGCCCGGGCGCTCAGCCGCCAGCCCGAGGCGCGCTTCGCCAGCGCCACCGAGATGCTCGAGGAGTGGTGGCGCGTGGCGGCGGCGCTGGATCGGGACGCGCCCCTGCCCGAGGTCGACGTGGTGTTCGACGAGGACGAGTGGGTCAGCACGATGGTCGAGTCCCTCTCGCGGAGCTCGGCCAACCCGATCCCGCCGGTCCCGTCCGCCGCGACCACCGGAGCCGGGCCCATCGTCCGGACCATGTCGATGGACGACCCGGAGGCGGCGACCGACCCGGAGATCCAGCGGCCCACGGAGAACACGCTGCGGGCGGCGCGCGAGATCGAGCCCCCCCCGGAACGCTCGTAACTCAACTTTCGTGCCGTTGACGCGAGGGGCCTGGTGGTTACCTTGCTCGACGCACCGACCGAATCACCGTGGACGCTGGGATTCCCCCGCATTATCACGCCGGTTGGCGCATCCACCGTTGAGCTCGTGCGGCCCGTCCCAGGGGGCGGCCCCCGCGAGACTCGTTCGCGGGAACGACTACCTGGAGGCAAGCGGACCATGGGCAAGATCATCGGCATCGACCTCGGAACGACGAACAGCGTCGTCGCGATCATGGAAGGGCGGGAGCCCAAGGTGATCGTCAACGAGGAAGGCTCGCGCACGACCCCGAGCGTCGTGGCGTGGGACGACAAGGGGGAGGTGCTCGTCGGCCAGATCGCCAAGCGCCAGGCCGTCACCAACCCCGAGAACACCATCTTCAGCGCCAAGCGATTCGTCGGGCGGCGCTTCGAGGAGGTGTCGGAAGAGACGAAGCGCGTCCCCTACAAGGTGGTGCGCGCCAAGAACGGCGACAGCGCCTTCGTCGTGCGCGGCAAGGAGGTCTCGCCCCAGGAGGTGAGCGCCCGCGTGCTGATGAAGCTGAAGAAGGCGGCCGAGGACTACATCGGTGAGAAGGTCACCGAGGCGGTTATCACCGTGCCGGCCTACTTCAACGACGCCCAGCGCCAGGCCACGAAGGACGCGGGCCGCATCGCCGGTCTCGACGTGAAGCGCATCGTCAACGAGCCGACGGCGGCGGCGCTGGCGTACGGCCTCGACAAGAAGAAGGACGAGGTCATCGCGGTCTACGACTTCGGCGGCGGCACGTTCGACATCTCGATCCTCGAGGTCGGCGACAACGTCGTCCAGGTCATCTCGACCAACGGCGACACGCACCTCGGCGGCGACGACATCGACAACCTGATCATCGACTGGATGATCGCCGAGTTCAAGAAGTCGAGCGGCGTCGATCTCCACAACGACAAGATGGCCCTCCAGCGCCTGAAGGAGGCGGCGGAGAAGGCCAAGATCGAGCTCTCGAGCGTGCAGGAGACGAGCATCAACCTGCCGTACGTGACGGTCGGCTCGGGCGGCCCGATGCACCTCGACATGCGCCTGTCGCGGGCGAAGCTCGAGCAGATGATCACGCCCTTCGTGGAGCGCTCGATGGAGCCGGTCCGCAAGGCCCTCTCCGACGCGAAGAAGAACCCGAAGGACATCGACGAGGTGGTGCTCGTCGGCGGGTCGACCCGCATCCCGATGGTGCAGGAGACGGTGAAGAAGTTCTTCGGCAAGGACCCGCACCGGGGCGTGAACCCGGACGAGGTCGTGGCCATCGGCGCCGCGGTCCAGGCCGGCGTCCTCTCGGGCGACGTGAAGGATCTCGTGCTCCTCGACGTGACCCCGCTGTCCCTCGGCGTCGAGACGCTGGGCGGCGTGATGACGACGATGATCCCACGGAACACCACCATCCCGACGCAGAAGAAGGAAGTGTTCTCGACCGCGACCGACAGCCAGCCGAGCGTCGAGATTCACATCCTGCAGGGTGAGCGGACGGACGCGAAGTACAACCGCACGCTCGGCAAGTTCCACCTCGAGGGCATCATGCCCGCGCCGCGCGGCGTGCCCAAGGTCGAGGTCACGTTCGACATCGACGCGAACGGCATCCTGAGCGTCCACGCGAAGGACACCGCGACCGGCAAGGACCAGAAGATCACCATCACCGCGAACTCGGGCCTCAACGAGTCCGAGATCCAGAAGATGGTGAAGGAGGCCGCGGAGCACGAGGCGGAGGACAAGGAGCGCCGCGAGCAGATCGAGCGCCGGAACAAGCTCGACAACCTCTGCTACACGCTCGAAAAGACGCTGACCGAGAACAAGGACAAGATCCAGGCGGCCGACCTGGCGACGCTCGAGGGCCTGATCAAGGAGGGCCGCGAGGCGGTCGAGAAGCAGGACGACGACAAGGTGAAGGACGTGAGCGAGCGCCTCGAGAAGGAAGCGCATCGCCTCGCCGGGCAGATGTACGGCGCAGCCGGTCCGGGCGGCCCTGGTGGCAACGGCGGCCCGATGCCCCCGCAGGATGGTCCGGGCGCGGACGGGGGAGCCCCCGGCGCGAAGAAGGACGGCGGCGTCATCGACGCGGAGTTCGAAGAGACCGGCGGCTGATCGCGGTCGAACGGTCGACGAGACGATTCGGCGCGGCCGGAGGGAGCTACAGGCTCTCTCCGGCCGTCGTCGTTTGTACGCGCCTCTCCCCGATTGCCGTGCGCCGCGCTTCGGCGACAATGCGCTCCCGTGCTCTCTCGCCACGCCCCGTACGTCCTCGCGCTAGGCTCGTTCGTCTTCACGCCGGCGGTCCTCGGCTGCGCCGCCGAGACCCCGCCGCCGGTCAGCCGACCGCCGCCGGTCACGCTGCACAGCCCCTTCACGGGATTCTCGAGCCCCCACTACGCCGACCCCAAGTCGTGGCTCTGCCTGCCCGGCCGGAGCGACGCGTGCGCGGCCGACCTCGACGCGACGGAGCTCCGCCGCGACGGCACCCGGGTCGAGGTGCGCGACACGCCGGCCCCCGGCGCGGACCAGGTCGACTGCTTCTACGTGTACCCCACGGTGGACCTCCACATGGGGCCGGCGAATCACACCGACTTCAGCGACCTCGAGCCCATCGCGCGCACGACCGTGTCGCAGGCGGCCCGCTTCCGGACGACGTGCCGCCTCTACGTGCCGCTCTACCGGCAGACGACCTTCGGCACGTACCTCCGCGGCGACGAGGCGCGCCGCCCGTACCGCGAGGTCGCGGTGTCGGACGTGGTCGACGCGTTCCTCCACTACATGGGGCAGTACAACCAGGGGCACAAGATCGTGCTCGTCGGGCACTCGCAGGGCGGCGAGATGGTGGTCGAGCTGCTCCGGCGGTTCTTCGACCACGACCCGGTGATGCGCGAGCGCCTCCTCCTCGCGATGCCCATCGGCTGGCCGATGGACGTCGCGCCCGGGCAGACCAAGGGCGGCACGTTCGAGAACCTCCCCGCGTGCAGCCACGCCGGCGAGACGGGCTGCATCGTCGGCTACCGGTCGTATGCGGCGGGCGAGGCGGCGCGCGTGGGGACGGCGGTGCCCGCGCCGGGCAAGGAGTCCCTCTGCGTGAACCCGGCCGAGCTCGCGCACGGCAAGCCGAGCTTCTCGCGCACCTTCTTCCACAAGCCCCCGCCGCCGCTGTCGCTCGTCGGCATGGACGACATGGCGACGCCGTTCGTGATGCTGCGCGACTTCTGGGTCGGGCAGTGCGTCGATGCGGGGAACGGCCTCCGCTACATGACGGTGGCCCAGACGCCGGGTGACCCGCGTACGAGCCCGGTGAACCTGGGGCTGCCGTTCCTCCACGGCGTCCTCGGCTACCACCTCTTCGACATGCAGTTCCCGCAGGGCGACCTCGTCGACCTCGTCGCCGAGCGCGCGCGGGCCCTCGGCGCCGCTCCGCCGGCTCCTCCCGCGGCCGCGCCTCAGGCGAGCGGCTCGGCCCAGACCGCGACGCCGTAGGCGAGCACCTCGGTCAGCGCGCGCTGCCCGACGCCCAGCTCCGTCGCGTCGTAGCGCATGCCGATGACGCCGTTGGCCCCCATGTGCGCCGCGTGCTGCAGCAGCGCGAGGAACGCGTCGCTCCGCGCCTTCTCGCACATCGTGATCATCGTATCGACGTTGCCGCTCCCGAGCGCCTCGAACGACGCCACGAAGCTGCCGCCGAAGCCCGGGGAGCGGACGACCAGGCCGCGCACGATGCCGTAGCTCCGCACCACGCGAAAGCAGGGGATCTCGAAGCCGATGGTGACCATCGCAGGGTGGATGGGCCAGCCGGGCGCGGGCGGCAGGTGCGGCGGGTGGTTGCCAGGAGGCGGCATGGGTTGCATGGTGCCGAGGCTACCGTACCGAATGGGCGCCGCGCGATGCTCCACACCGACCTCCAGCTCGCCCCCGCGCGCGTCGACGTCGAGCGCCGCGACGACGGGACCCTCGTCCTTCGTTCGCCCCGCGCCCTTGAGGCGTACGCGCGCTGCGCCGGGGAGTGGCTCGTCGACTGGGCGGGTCGCGCGCCGGACCGCGTCTTTCTCGCCGAGCGGGACGGGGCGCCGGGGGAGGCGGGATCCTGGCGTCGCGTCACGTACCGGGACGCTCTCGACGCGGCGGTGCGCATCGGCGCGTCGCTGCTCGCGCGCGGGCTCGGCCCCGAGCGCCCCGTCGCCATCCTCTCCGACAACGGCGTCGACCACGCGCTCGTGATGCTCGGCGCGATGCACGCCGGCGTCCC
>JBEKGQ010000048.1:0-17333 GCA_050012715.1 Polyangiaceae bacterium | reverse complement strand
GGCGTCAGCGCGGTCTTCTGCGCCTCGTCGCCGACCGCCGGCGGCGCGGGGCCGCATGGCGCGACGGCGGGGCGCGACGCGGACGCGAAGGCGTACACGCCGAGCGCGCCGCCGCTCGTGCTCCGCGAGCTCGGGCGGGAAGGGGACGGAATCGTGGCCCGCGTGGGTGACGCGTCGCTCGCGCTGGTCGTCCAGCCGCGAGCCATCGCGGCCCCCCGAGGCGCGTACGTCCTCGTGCTCGCGGCCGACGACGGTGGCGGCCACCGCGCGTGCGACCTCGTCCACGTTCCGCCCGGCGAGGTTCTCGACGCCAACGGTGTCGCGCGCGCGCTCGTCTTCGCGAGCGAGACGCGCCCCGCTGACGAGCCCCCGGCCTCGTGGACGCAGGTGCCGGTGCCGCCCATGGCGCCCTTCGAGGACGCGGGACACGCATCTCTGCCGCTCTCTCTCCGCGGCCTGACGGTCGCTGCGGTCGACGCGCAGCACGTGTCCATCGCGGTCGGCGGAGGGAGCGCCGCCGTGGTCTCCCGCCACTGGCTCGCCCGGATGCTCTTCCGGATCACGCTGCACCCGCCCGTCCTCGGCTACGTCGAGACGTATGGCGGCTTCTTCTACGACGATCGCACCCCGGACGCGGTGCGCATCGGGCTGCGCGCGGGAGGCGAGGTGCGCCTCTCGCACGCGGACGCCATGACCCTCGTCGAGGCGATGTATCGCGCCGTCCCCGCCGAGGGGTACACCGAGCGCTTCCCGGATTGACGGAAGCGTCGGCGCCCGCGCCTCACGGCCCCGCGGCGATCGCGGCGCGGAGGGCCTCGAGGCTCCTCCCGTCGAGCGCGTCGCCACGGAACACGATGCGCCCCTGGCGGTCGACCACGAGCGTCGTCGGCACGCGTCTCTGACCGAGCGCGTCCGCAAAGGCGAAGTCCTCGTCGACGAGCTGCGCGTAACGAAGCCCTCGCTTCCGCGCGAACTCCGCCACCGCGGCCGGCTCCTCCCCCACGTCGACGCCGATGACGACCGCGTCCTTCCCGGCCGCCGTCTTCGCGTCGAGGCGGTTGAGCGCGTCCATCTCCTTCGCGCACGATTCGCACCACGTCGCCCAGAGGCTGACGAGCGCGACACGCCCGCCGGCCAGGCGCGCCAGCTCCGTGTGGTCTCCCGCGAGCGTCGACAGCGCGACGGCCGGAACAGGGACCGGTGACGCGACCACCGGCGGCGCAGGCGGCGCCGACGCCGTGGCGCAGGCGCCCGCCGAGAAGGCGAGGACGATCAGAATCGGAAGCCGGTGGCCCATGAGACGATGTTGATCCAGAGGTCGTTCGTGCGGACGTAGCGCTCGCAGGAGAGCTCCATGTGGAGCGTTCGTATATCCCCGCGCAGCGGCAAGTCCATCACGATCCGGCCTCCGATGGTCTGCGAATCGAGCGGCGCGAGATCGCTGTCGGCGACCCGGTACGTGGCGTCGAGCGGCGCCAGCGTCGTGAAGAAGCGCGGCCCGGTCTGCGTGTGGAAGCGGTAGAGCCCACCGACGTAGAGCTCCGGCGTGAGGCGCTGCATGAGCTGCCCCTCGATCGAGTGCGCCACGATGCCCCAGTCGTCGGCGTAGAAGCGGTAGTAGAGGCGGAGCGCGCCGTTCCACGGGAGCCACTGCGCTGCGCGCGCGACGAGGGCGTGACGCATGCGCTCGTCCGGCAGAAGCTCCGGTCCGCGCCCGCCGGACGCGAGCGGCACGCTGTTCCACGTGTTGCCGAGCGTGCCTTCCTGCACCGTGAGCCCGTAGCTGAGGCTCGCCACCGTCGTCGGCGTCAGCACCTGGGTGACGCCGAGCGAGCCCGTCGTCCCGCTGCGGTCGGTGTGGCCGGTGCGGTGCCCGTGGATGGTGAACTGATCGAACCAGTCGAAGACGGCGAGCGCGCTCGCGGAGACCACGGTGGCCTCGTCGGCGAACGAGTGGCGGATGCCCATCCCGCTGTTCCACGAGCGAAACGGGTTCTCGATGTGCATGCCGTTGCGCATCGTGAGGTCGACGGTCTTCGTGGCGCGGTACGTCGTCGTCCAGTCGATCGATCCCGCCTCGACGTGGCGCGACGCGGAGCTCACCACGTCGAGCGCGTCGGGCGACGCGTTGGTCACCACGTCGACCGGCACCCAGAGGCGGTGCGTGATGCGATCGCCCTGCGTCATCACGATCTCGCCCTGGGGCTCGAAGACGGTCAGGCGCTCCGAGCCGGGGCTCATCGGGGTCGGACCGCCCTGGGCCTGATAGCCGTGACCGAACTGGTCGACCCCGGTCACCCGCGTCATCACCGACTGCACGTGCCAGGTCGAGCCGCCCGCGTCGTCGAGGATGCGCTCGTCGGACAGGGAGGCCCCGGCGTCGTCGGCACGCGCCGGCGACGGCGCCGCGAGCGCGATCGCGAGCAGCACCGTCACCCACCGCGCCGGAAGCGCGCTCTTACTCGCAGCCGCAGCCACCGCCCGCCGCCGCCCCGTCTCCCCCGGCTGCGCCTTCGCGCACGTCGTAGAGCTTCTGCCGGCGGGCCGCGTCGAGCGGCTCGTCGGTCAGGCTCATCATCGGATCGGCGAGCCGGGCGCGCCGGTTCTGCGGAACGGTCGCGCACGAGGAGACGCCGAAGCCGAGCAAGAGCGCCGCGATCGAGACGCGGGCCTTCACAGCGCACCTCCGACCGTGACGCCGGCGCCGCCCGCGCCGACGACCGGTGCGACGTGAACCGCGCGCCCCGGCGAGAACACGGTGTCGACGACGCCGGCCATCGACGCCGCGAGCCCGCCGCAGAAGAGCCCCCACATGACCCGCTGCTCCGGCAGCGTTCCGTGCTCGACCGCCGCTCCGTCGATGCTGAACACGGGGATCGTCGCCAGGGTGGTCGCGGTCGGAAGGGCGGCCCAAACCGCGCCGCGCGCCCACTCGCCGACCGCGGCGTGCGACACGAACGGGGCCGCCGAGAAGCCGCCCTCGATCATGAACCAGCCCGCCGCGGCCTTCGCCGCGTCGCCCTGGTTCGAGGCGATGAAGGTTCCCCCGACCGCGAAGCCGGCGAGGACCGTCGCTGCCCCGAGCGCGAACGCGACGACCGGGTCGGGGCCGTCGGCGCGCGCCGGGGAAGCAAAGAGCGATGCGGCGGTGAGGGCCGCGGGAAACGCCAGACTGCGCATGCGCGCCAGGCTAGCCGACGTGCCGCGAGAGCGCGTGCCCTTCGGTCGTCGTGTCCGGTCTACGGTGCGCCTTTAAAGAGCGCGATCGCGGCGCCCTGGGGGTCCAGGATGACGCTGAAGCGGCCGATGTTGGGGATGTCCATCGGCTCGACGACCGTCTTCGCGCCGAGCTCGCGCGCGTTGCGGGTCGAGCCGTCGACGTCCGCCACCGCGATGTACTCGAGCCAGTGCGTCTGCTGCGGCGCCTGCGGCGGCGCCTTCATGATGCCCGCCCGCTGCCGGTCGCCGGACTTGAGGATGCGGTACGTGCCGGTCGGGCCCATGTCCACCGACTCGACGGTGTAGCCGAAGAGGGCGGCGTAGAACTTCGCCGACGCCTCCGGATCGGTGGACGACAGCTCCTCCCAGCAGAACGCGCCGACCGGCGGCCGCGGCGGCTCGTCGGGGTAGCTCTTGGCCGTCTTGTACAGGGCGAAGACGCCGCCGAGCGGGTCGGCGACGGGCGCGAACCGACCGACGTCCGGGATGTCCATCGGCTCCATCAGCACCTTGCCGCCGAGCTCCTTCACCTTCGCCGCGGATGCGTCGACGTTGTCGACCGCGATGTACGGGATCCAGTGCGGGGGCACGTGGGCCGGGGCCATCGACTTCGTGATGCCCGCGTGGTCCTTCCCGCCGAGGAGCGCGAGCGTGTACGGCTCGCCCGGGCCCATGGGGACCTCCTTGGTCTCCCACCCGATGAGCGTCGCGTAGAACTTCTGCGCCTTGGGGCGGTCCGACGTGTGGAGCTCGTGCCAGACGAAGCGGCCGACGTTCGAAGTGGTCATGGGATGCTTCCCTCCTTTGCCATGGGGCGTGCCGTTGAGGCCCTCCGGCGTACACGCCCGCGATGACGAGGGGAAGACTCGCTGGCCCGCGTTCACGCGATGACGCGCCGCGTGGCGGACCCTTCAGAGCACAAGGGTCTTCGTGATGACGTTCCCGTGGCGCTCGATCGTCAGCTGGACCTGCGTCTTCGCGGCCGCGATGCGCCGCAATGCCTCCGTGCGGCCCTTCACATTGCGCCCGTCGACCGCGCGGACGACGTCGCCGACGCGCAGCGGTTTGCTCCAGTCGTGCTCGCCATCGACGACGCGCGTGACGGTGGGCACGCCGTTGCGGTCGTCGATCTCGATCCCCAGGCGCGTGAGGACGATGTAGCTCGGCCCGGGGAGCACGTGCACGATGCCTTGCCGCGAGTCGACCACGACGCGGAAGTGCCGGAGGACGCCGAGCCCGACGAGCGCGCCGCCCGCGTCGAGGAACGGCAGATCCGGCCGGCGCTCGCGCGCGACCGCCGGCATGCGCGGCAGGCCGAAGGGGCCGAAGTGGAAGCCCTCCACCTCGCTCTCGTAGTCGTACGTGTCGCCCTCGCTGAGGCGCAGCTCTTCGCCGTCGTGGCGCGGGTGGCGCACGTGCATCTCCGGGCCGCCGACGACCACGTTGAGCGGCGCGCCGGTGTCGACGAGGACCGGCATCGGGCCGATCTCGTCGACCGCGCCCCCGACGACGACCTGCCCGCGGGAGGAGCCCCAGTAGTTCAGGTCGGTGAAGGCCATGCCGGAGCGAAAGCGCCCGCGCGGCCAGAGGCGCAGCGTGCTCGCCGGCCCGTCGACGTCGACGACGTAGCGCGACAGGAGGTCCATGCCGAGGAGGCCGGCTTCCTCGCCCGCGAAGGGCGCGTCATTTCGCGGGACGAGCACCCGCACGCCGTGGAGCTCGATGCCGGCGATCATCAGCCGGTCGACGATCACGGGATCGTACGTGTCCTCGGGCAGCCACGGCGGGCGCACGTGCACCGGCGGCTCGGGCGAAGGCACGACGCCGAGCTCGTCGACGACACGGCGCGTGAGCACCGTGATGGGAGACCCCGTGTCGAGCACGAGGCGCAGCGGTTGCGAGCCGCCGGCCTCGACCGGGACGTAGATCCGCTGCGAAGGGTCGGCGACCGCGACCTCGGCGACGTCGCGCGCCGGACGCAGCGGCACGATGTCCTCGGCGTCGACGCGCGCCCACGCCGGCGGGCTCGCCTCGGGCCGTCGCTCCTCGAGCGTCCACCGCGTCGTCTCGCGGCCGACCTGGTCCACGATGGCGCTGCACGTGGCCGACGCGATGACGGGGACGCCGTCGGCTTCGCTCCACGCGACCTTCTCGCAGCTCTCGACCGCGTGGTCCTGCGCGATCCACTCGAAGGACGACGGCCGCCGCGTCTTCCGGTCGACGTCCACCCACAGCGCGTGGCCGTCGCGCGGGGTGTAGACGAGGGTGCAGATGGGGCCGTGGCACTGCTCGAGCTCGAGCTGCCCGGCGTGGCGGTCGCCGAAGCGCATCCCGATCCACGCCGCTTCGCGTCGCTCGTCCGCCGCGAGGGCGCCGTCGATCTCGACCGGCGGGCGGTCGCCCACGCGGAGCCATGGCACGCCGTTCTCGACGCCTAGTACGTAGGGGCGACCGCCGGTCTCCCTCAGCTCGGCGAAGTCGCGGCGGCTCACCGCGAACTCGCGCGACCACTCGCCCCGCGAAGAGCTCACGTGATAGCGGAGGTAGGTCGAGGCGAGCGCCGGCGAGAGCTGGAAGTCGGCCTCGGAGAGCGCGTGCAGGTGATCGCACGCGATCACCGAGACCGCGAGGACGACCAGGGCGAGGGCGCGACGCATCTCGTCCCGGGGTCAGCAATGCGCGTGCCCCTCGGAAGCGAAGGCCATCGCGGCCCGCGCGTCGGGACGGTTGGTCCCGGCGTCGCGTCGGCGGGGCGCCTTTCCGGCGTGCGCACGCGACGACGGTGAGGCATCGGATCGCACGCGCGAGGGGGGGAAGCTTTTCGGGTGTGGCGGCCGGATCACGCGGCCCGTGAACACCTCGGCGATGTCTCCCTTCGGGGGACGCGGTGGCCGGCCCCGCGATGGATCTTCCCTGCGTCTCACGCGTCTCAGTGGGCATGCGCCGCCCCCTCGCCGCCCTCCTCGCCCTCGTTTCCCTGGCCGCTCTCTCCGCCTCCGTATCCGTCTCGGCCTCCGCCCAGGCGGAGACCCCGTTCTCCGGTCGCCCGGTCCTCGAGCCGCAGCGGCCCGTCCCGGCGGCCCCCCGCGCCGAGCTGGTCGACGACGGCCAGCGCGCCTTGCCCACCTTCGCCCACGAGGGACGCCGCTTCGTCCTCGGCACCATCGGCGACCGCTACCGCGTGCACGTCGTCAATCCGACGGCGTCGCGCGTCGAGGTGGTCATCTCCATCGACGGGCTCGACGTCGTCGACGGTCACCCGGCGAGCCTCGGCAAGCGCGGCTACGTCATCCCGGCCTTCGGCGACGTCGTGATCGACGGCTGGCGCACCTCGCTCGACTCGGTCGCGGCGTTCCGCTTCTCGTCGGTGCGCGACTCCTTCGCGGCCCGTACTGCGCACGACCAGAACGTCGGCGTCATCGGGGTCGCCTTCTTCCGCGAGCGCGATCGGCCGCCGGTCGTCTGGCAACCTCCCGTCGCGTGGCGCGGAGCGGCTCCCTCGGCGAGCAACGGCGCCGCCGCCGCTGGCGCTGCCGCACCCGCCCCGAGCGCCGCTCAGCGCAGTGGCCTCGGAACGCAGTTCGGCGAGGCGCACGACTCGCGCGTCCAGGAGACGTCGTTCGTCCGCGCCGACGCGGGACCGACCGCGTTCGCCGAGCTCCGCTACGACGACCGCGCGGGCCTGCTCGCCCGCGGCATCGCTCTCCCCCCGCTCCCCGGTGAGCGCTGGGCCGAGAACCTGCGGCGCGATGGCGCACAGCCCTTCCCCGATTCCCGGTTCGCACAGCCCCCACGGTAGCGCTCAGTCGTCGACGCGCTCGACGCGCCCGTCGGCATGCTTCGCGAACCGGCCTTCTTCGCGGGCGTGCACCGGATCATCCACCGGCCACGGCCAGCCACCGAAGCGCGTGCGCTGGTAGTCCTGCATCGCCTGCTGGATCTCGGCCCGCGTGTTCATCACGAAGGGCCCATGCGCGACCACCGCCTGCGCGATGGGTCGGCCCTGCAAGAGGAGCAGCTCGCATTCGTCGGCGCCCGCCTCGAGGGGAACCTCGGCGTCGGCGCGAACGACCACCGCGGTATGGGCGTCGAGCTTCTCGCCCGCGACGGTCAGCGAGGAGCCGCGGAAGAAGTAGAGGGTACGCACGGTCTTCGCGCTGGCGGCGGGAGGCATCGTCCAGCGGGCGCCAGGCTGGAGCTTCAGCGTCCAGATGGCCAGATCGGTGTCCGCGCGCGACGCCCACGAGCGCGGCGGGGGCGGGGGAGCCCGCTTGCCGTCGAGCTGCCCCGCGATGACCACGACCTCCGTCCTCTGCCCCGCGTCGTCGGTGAAGACGTGCCGCGGGATGTCGCGGTTCCACAGCATCCCGAAGTGCGGTGCGACGTGCTTGTCCTCCGCCGGGAGGTTCAGCCAGATCTGGAAGAGCTCGAGCGGGTTGGGCGCGCTCCGCTCGACGAGCGGGAACATCTCGCAGTGCACGATGCCGTCGCCGGCGGTGAGCCACTGCACGTCGCCGCGTCCGAAGCGGGCGGTCGCGCCGAGCGAGTCGGAGTGATCGATGAGCCCGCGGCGGACGATGGTGACGGTCTCGAACCCGCGGTGCGGGTGCTGCGGAAAGCCGGGCACGACGCGCCCGTGGTACATGCGCCAGCCGTCCTTGCCGGCGAAGTCCTGGCCGAGGTCGCGCCCGGCGAGGGAAGCCTGCGGTCCGAGCCGCTCGTTGCCGGCCGGATACGCATCGTCGTGGTACACGCAGAAGAGGAACGGGTCCGCGCACACCCAGGGAAAGCCGAGGGGCCGCTGCTCGAGGACGATCGTGCTCACGTGCAGAGGATAGCGCCGGTCACGACATCCAGCCGGCCACCGCGCGCATCGTCCGGTCGACGACCTTCATGGCTCGAGCGTGGCTCGGCGACATCGGCCCCGCCGGGTGGAGGAAGTCGAGCATCCACTGCCGCTGCTGCTTCGAGAGCCCGTAGGAGCCGCGGACGCGCTGTCCCGGTCGAAGGCCCATGTCCTCGCCCATCTGCCGGAGCACCTGCTCGTGGAGCCTCTGCGCGGTGGCGCCGAGCTGGCGGTGGTCGATGCCGAGCGCCTTGAAGTGCTCGTCGAGGAGGACCCCGCCGCCGATGGTGAGAAAGAAGAGCTCCATGTTGAACGCCCAGTTGTGCGCGCGCTCGGTCGCGGACGTGCTGGCGAGGAGCTTCGGCAGGTACATCACGCCGAGCGCGACGTGGCGCGACTCGTCCCGCTCGACGTACTCGAGCAGATCGGTGAGCACCGGCTCGATGTTGGTCGCGGCGACCTGCTTGAAGATGGCGAGCGCGAGGTTCTCGACGAGGAGCTGCATGCCGTAGAGCTTCTCGAGCACCGAGTCGGTCTCGAGGATCTTGAGGAGCACGCGCCGGCCGAAGGGGTTCATCGGCGGCAAGGTGATTTTCGCGCGCGTGAAGTAGTCGCGCATCACGGTGAAGTGGCGCGCCTCGTCGAACACCTGGCCGGTGGCGGCCATCTTCGCGTCGACGTCGGGGAGCTGCCGCGCGAGGTCGGCGGCGATGTTCCACGCCGCGAGCTCGCCCCACAGGATGACGGTGAAGACGTGGCCCATGGCCTCGCGCTTGTCCTCCGGCACGTGGATGCCGCCGTGCTTCGCCTCGAGCTCGTCGAGCACCGCGCGCGGGTCCCACGAGCGGGCCTGCGTCTGGTGGTAGAGGCGCTCGAGCCGGTGGGTCTTGTCGCTGGCGCGATGCTCCCAGTCGTGGAGCAGCTCGTACGGCGGGAACTGGGAAGCGCTGCTTGCGGTCGCGATCATCGGTCAGATCTCCTCGGCGAGAAGCCCCAGCATGTTCATGCGCGTGACCCGCGCCGCGAGAGCGCCGAGGTCGATCGCGTCGCTATTTCCGCTCGTTCCGAGCGCGTCGAGCGCCACCTTCTGGATGCCGCCGAGGACGAAGAGCGCCGCGGCGCGGGGCTCGACGTCGGCGCGCATGATCCCCGCGTCGCGCGCGGCCTGGAGGTCGCTCGCGAAGCGATCGATCACGAGGGCGTCGATCTTGTGGAGGATGGCGTCGATCCCGACGTCGAGCCCCACCGCCTCGCGCACCAGGATGCGAAGGCTCGCCGCGTCGGCGAAGACCGCCTCGAGGATGCGCTGCAGGCTCGACGACGAGTACTCGAGCACCTGCTCGCGGGTCGGACGGAAACCGGGTGGGATCCTCACCACCGGCTCGCGCGCGACGGCGTCGCGCACGCGCGTGAGCATCTCCTCGACGATGGCGGCGAAGACGTCCTTCTTGCTGGTGAAGTACTGGTAGAGCGTGCCGCGCGCGATGCCCATCGCCTCGCAGATGTGGCTGATGTTCGTGTCGTGGTAACCGCGCCGGGCGAAGACGTCCTTCGCGCATTCGAGGATGCGTCGGCGACGTTCGGGAGCGGCGAGGTAGGCGGCGTAACTCATTGAAATCGAGTGCTGATCAGAAAACTGACGTGTCAGTTTCGTAACCCGCAGCGACCGGGAGTGCAAGGCCCGGCGGCACCTTTTTCTTCCCCCGCCTGCGGCCTCCCGGGCTCGGTTGCGGCGACGACCCCTCACTCCGCCCCGATGCCTCGCGCCGCAAGTGCGCGATACGCCTGGCTGGCACCTCGGGTGCATCGTCCGGCGTTCGCGGAGGAGCCCATGGAACGCTCTCGAGTTGCCCACATCATCGCCGTCACCGCGGTCGTCACCGCGAGCGTGCTCGTCGCCGGGACGGCCTCCGCGGCGCAGACGCCGCCCGCGAAGACGGCTCCTGCGAAGTCGGCGGCGGCGCACTCCTACGTCGTGAAGAGCGGCGACGGCGGGTGGTCCCAGCTCGCCAAGGCGCACGGCACGACCATGCCGCGCCTGCTCGCCGCCAACCACGCCACCGCCGCGACGCCGGTGAAGGCCGGCCAGCGCATCCAGCTCCCCGCCGCCACGCATGCCGCGCCGTCGCATGCCGCGACGAAGCACTAGGAAGAGAGAGATTGGCCGCAGGCGCGGAGCCGCAGAGAAGGGAGGGGGTGGAAGACGGGAATAGACGCGTTCGCAAGCGCGTCTCATCCCCGATGAAGGATCCAGCGCCCTCCGCGGTCTGTCCGTCCTGCGGACAGCAGCCGAAGTACGTTCGCGTCGGCGGGAGCCTGGCCCTCGTGTGCGCGTGCTCCGCGCGGGTCCTGCGGAGGTCGACTCCTTGGCCTCCGGCTCGACTCGACGTGGACGAGGGCGCGCAGCCGGATCATCGCCCATCGGCGGCCTGAGTCCACGCTGGACGCGCCTCACCCTTGCAGGGCGGCGTCGGCACGCTCGACGAGCGGCCCGAGGTCGTCGTCGGGGAACCTCGCCCCGGCGGCGATCGCGCGGAGGGTCGCCAGCTCGCCGAGCGACATCCCTTCGCTGACCAGGGCGGCCACCGCGGCGGCGACGAGGCCGGGCTCCGTCACTCGATGCTTCGCGAGCTCGGCCCCGATATCGCGCGCGGCCATCGCCAGCCCCTCGACCTTGGCGAGCTCCGTCACCCGCGCGTCGGCCCACGCCTCGTCGAGGCCGAGCTTCTTCGCGATCGAGCCGAGGACGCTGTGCTCGGCCGGGTCGAACGCGGCGTCGGCCGTGACGACGAGACACGCGGCGGACAGAATCGCGCGGCCGGCGTCGGCGTCCTTGCCGGCGCCCGTCGCGTCGAGCGGCGCGAGCGCGCGCGTGACGTCGCCCGCGGCCTTGCCCGGGCGATAGACGCCCTTCTCGAGGTCGGCCTTGTCCTCCGCGAGCGCCTTGTTCAGCACCTGACGCGCGCCCACCTTGAAGAGAGGCCCGAGGAGCTTCCGGCCGAGCGTCGCCGGCGCCTGTACCGCGAGCCTCACGTCGGTCGCCTTCCCGCCGTCGAGCGGCACGAACTCGTGCCGGACCACCATCCCGGCGTTGGTCCCCTCGAGGTACCGGATGATCATGGTGCCGTCCGGCTCGTCCTCGAGCACCGCGACGTCGAACTGCGGGAGCCCGAGGAGGCGGAACGTGGTCCGGATCTTTCGCTCGCCAGGGGCGCCGGGTTCCCACTGGAACGTGATGCTCGGGTGCACGTTGGTCCGGATGTGATGGTCCATGTCCCGGTACTGCGCGCGGACGACGTCCGGAGACGCCTCGATGCGGGTGGAAGCCGTGACCTGGATCGAGTCGGACATGGGCGCTCCTCGGCCCACTACGCGCGGGCTTTCGTGATGGATCGTACGCCGACGGGCGCGCGCGGGAAGACCGCGGGAAGCCGCGCTATCCTCGCGCCGGTGGGGATCGCGCTGCCGTGGATGGCGTCCGTGGTCGCCGGCTTGCTCGCCCAGGCCGTCGCTCCGACCGGGACGACGTTCACGCTCCGCGTCTCGGTCGTGGCCGACGGCGAGGGCAAGGCGATCGCCCGTCCCGAGTGGCTCGCGGCGGAGCTCGACGCGGCGCAGGCGCTCTTCGCGCCGTTCGGCGTGCGCTTCGCGAAGACCGACGGCGCGCTGCTCGACGCGCGCCTCGCCCACGTCGAGACCCGCGCCGATCGCGACGCCTTCGGCGCGCGCGTCGCGCCGCACGTGGTGGACGTCTTCGTCGTGGACTCGCTGCGGGACGTGGACGACGCAAGCCAGATGCGGCGCGGCGTCCACTGGCACGCGCCGTCGGGGGCGCATTATCTCCTCCTCGTCGCGACCGCCCCCACGTCCGTCCTCGCCCACGAGCTCGGGCACTACTTCGGCAACCCGCACAGTCACGTCGCGGATAACGTCATGAGCTACGAGCGAACCGGGGCGCCGGTCTTCTTCGACGCCGAGCAAGGCCGGCGCATCGCCGCGAAGGCCCGCGCCTACGTGCAGAGCGGCGAGCTCCTTCCCGTGCGGCCCTGAGCCGCTATTGCCCGGGGTTGCCGCTGGCCGCTCCCGCGCAAGCCTCCTCCTCCGCCTGCCAGACGCCGTCCTGGCACGTCTGCGCGTAGGAGCATTGCTCGTAGGTGCAGTCGGCCTGCGCGTCGTCGCACGCCGTTCCGATGCGTGCGCGCGGGAACGGGCACCCCTGCTCGGGGACGCAGCCCCAGTAGCCGGTGCCGCCGTCGATCTCGACCGGGCCCTCGAGGGGCACCTGGCAAGCGCACTCGCCCTGCGTGTAGATGCAGGAGAGGCGGTCGGCCGCGCACGGGGAGCCCTGCGGGACCGCGGCGTAGTCGGAAGGGCAGGCGGCGCCGTTGGGACCGGGCTGCGACGCGCAGGGCTCGAAGCTCGGCATGAACTTCGACCACACGCCGTCCTGGCACTGCACGACCGGGTCGCACCCCACGCTCCACCACGCGTCGCCGTACTCGCACTGCAGGTTTTCCTTGCTGCAGGGCGTGCCGTCGGCCGGGAGGGTCGCGGGACACACGGGGCTCCACGGCGCCGCGGAGTCGCCGGCGAAGCCGTCGAGAACACCACCATCGGACGGCGACGGGCCCGCGTCGTGGACCGCGCTGTCCGTCGCGCCGCCGTCGTTGCCGGGCGAGCCGGCCGAGAACACGCTGCCGCCGCATCCCGCGGTGACGGTCGCGACGGCCATCGCAGCGGCGAGAAGGGCGATCGAAGGGACGCGCATGGGGGCTCTCCTGCATCGCCCCATAGCGACGGTCGTGCCACGCCAATTCACGCGGGATCTGGACGTCCCGCCTCTCGCGGCGTGTGCCAACCGTGCCAGCACGGTCGCGGTTCCCTCACTCGGCGAGCCAGCTCGTGATGCGGTCGTAGAGGCGCCGCCAGCCGCTCGGCTTCGGCGTGTGACGATGCCGTCGGATGGCCGACTGGTCCTGCGACTGATCCTGCGATTGGTCCTGCGTCCCTTGGTCCTGCGTCCCTTGGTCCTGCGTGCCCTGCTGGTCCTGCGTGCCCTGATCTTGCGTGCCCTGGTCCTGCGTGCCTTCCCCGGTTCCGTCGTCGCCGCCGCTGCTGGTGCTGCTGCTCGTGCTTCCGCCGCTCGAGCCGCCGCCCGACGACCCGCCGTTGTCCACCCCGCCGCTGCTCGCCGTGCCGCCGCCTTGATCCGTCGTGTCGCTCGTCGCGCTGTTCTCCCCCGCGCCGTTCGGATCGTTGCTCGCCGGGGTCACGTCCCCGTTGTCGGGGTTGACGCTCAGGTCCGAGGCGTCGCCCTGGCACGACGGGCAGCTCGCGTCGTTGGAGGCAGTGTCGATCTCCTGGTCCGTCGGCGGATCGGTGCTGTTGCTCGCGCCGCCGTCGTCGCCGCCGGTGTCGTCGCCGGTCGGGTCCGACCCGCCGTCGTCCCCCATCGCGACCTCGGTGCCCCCGTCGTCCCCCGCGAGCTCGGTGCCTCCGTCGTCGCCGCCGGGGTTACCTCCGTCGTTGCCCGCGGCCGAGCCACCGTCGTCGCCGCTCGCCGCGGCGTCGTCGGCGGAGGCCACCATCGCCCCCGCGTCCTCGTTCGACGCCGTTCCGCTGTCGAGGCCGCAGATCATCGGGCCGCCGCTGGGATCGATGATGCAGCCGGGGGGCGCGCACGCCGAGAGGCTGTTCGCGTAGTTGTTGAAGAAGCCGAGGCACGGCGTGTCGATCGAGTCGGTGAGCTTCTGGTCGAGGCCGCCGAGGTTGCCCTGGATCTCGCCGGGCAGGTTCTCGATGAGGCCCCAGACGACGGTGGCGGGCGCGCTGACGATCCCCTCGGCGCACGTCGCGCCGTTGGTCCACGCGCTGCTCAGCTGGTTGCCGCAGCTCTGCGCGTTCTGCGGGACGTCGAGCGGGTGGAAGCGGCCTTCCTGAGGGCCACGCGGGTCGAGCGTCTCGCGCTGGACCTCGCCCTGGGCTTTGCCGTATCGGACCGAGTCGTACGCGGTGTAGACGAGGAGCTCGGCCTGGAGCAGCGAGAGGGTGCCGGTGACCGCGCCGCTCGACGCGCGCCTCACCGCCGCGCCAGTCCCGTCGAGCATCATCATGCGGATGTGCGCCTCGGACTGGGCGGTCTTGCGGAACCACGCGAGCTGGATGCCCCGGGCGGCGCTCCCGTCGGCGCGGTAGCCGGTGACGACGCGCTGGGTGCGCCCGGCGAAGAACCGCCACTCCACGATCCCGTACTTCTGCGTCATGATCGCCGAGGCCGGGAAAGCGCCCAGCGGAAGCACGCGCGCGGGCGCCGACGTCGCGGCGAAGCCGCTGTCGCGATGGGGCCCACATGCCAGCGCTCCGGTTCCCACGCACACCGCGATCCCCGCCGCTGCTCGAAGCCATGATGCTCGCATGACCGCACCTCCGGACCGGACGCACTTCAAGCGGCGGACCAGGCGCGAGCGACGAGCGCACGTCGATCGAAGCGCGGACGCGGCGAAGCCGGAGCAGCGCGGAGTGCGCGCCCTGCCCGCGAAATGCGCGAGCGAGCGGGAAGAGGTGCCCACGTCATTCCAATGGAAATGTCCGTTTCCGCGCTCACTTTAGTAGCCATCGCGACCCGAGCGGATCCATCGGGTGGCTCCGAAGGGCCGCTCCGCGACCCGTTTGAAGCGCGATAACCGACGGAATCTCCGGCGAATATTCGCGCCCGCCGCGCGGCACGTGGGTTGCGAAGGGTCCGGCCATGAACCTCACCACATCGATCACCCTGGGGACCCTGGTCGCGATCTTCATCGGCTGCGCGAGCGCCCCGGCCACGGAGGCGTGGGAGAGCGCCGACGGCGGAGCGGGAGGATCGTGCGTGGCGGTCGGCGTCACGTGCGCGTCGTGGTCGGACTGCTGCAGCCTCGCCTGCTCCGGCGTCTGCATGGCGCCGAGCGGGACGTCGCCCTCGGGCGTGGCGTGCACGCCGGCCGGCGAGAGCTGCGAGTCGTCGAGCGACTGCTGCAACGGGAGCTGCGTTGGCGGGACCTGCACCGCGCCGAGCTGCTCGGCCAACGGGGAGTCGTGCACGTCGAACGGCCAGTGCTGCAACAGCGACTGCCAGGGCGGCGTGTGCGGCGGCGCGGGCGCGACCTGCGAGAGCGACGGCGCTTCGTGCACCCAGTTCGGCGACTGCTGCTCGCTCGCCTGCGAGAAGGGCCAGTGCATCGACCCGTCGACCGCGTCCTCGAGCAGCAGCAGCGGGAGCAGCAGCAGTGGAAGCAGCAGCGGGAGCAGCAGCTCGGGCTCGGCGCCGAAGTCGAGCGGTGCGGACGCGGGCGCGAACAACGCCGGCAACGACAGCGGGGCGAGCGGCGATGACGGCGGCGACGGGACGCAGGACGACGCCGGGGGCGGCACGCAGGACGACGCGGGCGACGGCACGCAGGACCAGCAGCAAGACCAGATGCAGGACCAGGGGCAGGACAACTTCCAGGACGGCAGCCAGGACTCCTACCGGCGAAAGCACCACGGCCACCGTCGTCACCACCCGAAGACGGCGTGGGGCCGCATCGCGGCCTGGTTCAGCGGTCTGTGATGCGCGCGACGCCGGCGATGCGGGTGAGCCAGCGGGCCGGCAGGAAGCAGCCGACGAGGAGCGTCATCATGAGGAGCGCGAACCAGACCACCGGCCCGAACATGAGCCCGATGCCGAGGTGCATGCCGAGCCCGAAAAGCAGCGCGTAGGAGCGCGTCCAGCGGAGCCCGAACCAGAGCGGGGCGAGCGCCTCGAACGCGAGGACGCTCGCCTGCATGGGCGTCCACACCCACGCCGGGAGCGTCGACGCGAGGAAGTACGAGATGGGCGTCTGGTAGCTGTCGTGGAGGTGCGTCCAGAGCACCTGCGGGACGACGAGCCAGTCGCCGCCGGCCTTCGCGAGCCCGGAGCCGCAGTAGAAGACGACGAGCATGAGCTGGAGAAAGCGCACGCTGCCGAGGGGCTGCTCGAGCGGAGGCGGCGGCGCGCCCTGGCGCCGGGCGAGCCACGCGTCGACGCCGACGAGGCTCCCGGCCGGACCGAGGGCAACCGCGACCATGATGACGGGCGAGATCTTGCTCACGGTGAAGGCGGCGAGGCGGTCCGAGAGGCCGACGAAGGCGAGGGTCGCGGCGAAGACGACCGCCGCCCCGCGCGCGCGGACGCCGGCGGAGCAGAGCAGCCCCGCGGCGACCATGACCGTGACGACGGCCCACGCCGCGCTCGTCGGCAACGCCGGCACGTAGAGCGGCTGGCGCACGTCGCCGCCGAGGTCGGGCACGCGGAACCCGGCGTTGCCGAGCCACTCGTCGGCGTGGACGAGCCGCCCCGACATGAAGCCGAGCACGGCGAGCGGGGCGAAGACGCGGATGATCTCGAGGCGCAGGACGGGCTGCGGCGCGTCGAGCCATGCGGTCAGCCGGCGCAGCGGATGCCACATCACTCGGGCTCCGGCGCGGGCGTCGGGGTCGCCGAGCCGCACCGCTCGGCGAGGCGCGGCTTCGGCGTCCGATAGAGGGTCTCTTTCACGCTGGCGGGGAGGTCGACGAGGGGGTGGCGCGTGAAGGGCGCCGGGTGGCTGCCGGCGGGCGGGGTGGGGATCCGCACCCGGGTGAAGCGCAGGCCGCCGATGGGGACGCCGCGCGGAATGCCGTCGTCGCTCTTGCCGGCGTTGTGGCGCTCGACGAGGTACGCGTCGAGGGCGCGCTCGACCGCGGGATCGTCCCGGTAGAAGTTGAGGGCGCGCTGGAAGCGGTTCTCCTTGTCGTCGGGATCGAGCGGAAAGTAGGGGCGCGTGTCGAGCTCCTGCCAGCGGGCATCGGCGCACACCCAGCCCTCGGCGCGGTAGTCGATCGCGCCGCCCGCGGCCTCCGGGAAGAGGGCCGCCACCTCCATGAAGTAGTCGAGCGCGTGCGGCAGGACGCGCCCGGGGATCGAGCAGCCGACGGCGTCGAGCCACAGCCCGACCAAGTAGAGCGCGGCGACGCTCCGCAAGGCCACCCGAAGGAAACGGCGCCGAGGCTCCCGCAGCGTCATCCGAGCCGTGACGAGCGTATCATCGTGCTCGATGGAGCCGGATCCGCTCCGCGCGGAGCAACGTTACGTGAGCGGAGTCGTCGCGCTCGGCGTCCCCGGGCCGTTGCGCGCGCTCGCGCTGGAGCGCGCGCGGGCCTCGGTGGCGCCGTTCGGGGCGCGCGCGGAGCTCCTCGCCGACGGGAGCATCGTCGCGACCCTGTCGGGCAA
>JBEKGQ010000047.1:0-17337 GCA_050012715.1 Polyangiaceae bacterium | reverse complement strand
ACCAGCGAGGGACTCGTGACCTGTTAGGGGTCTTCGTCGCGCAGGTGCCGTTCGACTGGAAGGCCTGGCAGACGGCGGCACCTCTCGAGCGCAGGAAGGTGGCTCTGGCCAGCCTCCAGGAGGGCGTGCGGAGCGTTGTCGCCGAGAAGCGCTGGCCGGTAGTCCCGTTCGAGCAGGCCTTCGAGGGCGTCATCGCGCGTGGGTACGTCAACGAGAGTCGGACAGCCCCGAAGGCCAGCCCCGACCGGAGGCACAAGGCCTGCGTCTTCTGCGTTCACGACATGGACAGGTTCCAGACGTTCAGCAACGAGGCCGGTTGGAAGGGATGAAGCCCGGCGGGCGCTCGCCCAGCGCTCACTGAGTGGCGGCGGGTCGGGTTCGGGGTCGGGTTCGGGTTCGAGGTCGGGGTCGGGGTCGGGCTCGGGCTCGGCGTCGGGTTCGGGTCGGCGTCGGGACCCCGAGGGGCCGGCCCTCAGAACGCCATCGTCTTCAGCTCCGGCCCCACCTTCAGCGTCGGCTCCGTCTTCTCCTGCACCTCGCGCGCGCTGACCCCGGGCGCCACCTCGCGCAGCACCAGCCCCTCGGCCGTCACGTCGATCGTCGCCAGATCCGTGATGATCCGGTGCACCACCCCTCGCCCCGTGAGCGGCAGGTTGCACTCCTTGAGGATCTTCGGCGCCCCGTCCTTCGCCGCGTGCTCCATGATGACGACGACGCGCTTGGCGCGCGCGACGAGATCCATCGCGCCGCCCATGCCCTTGACCATCTTGCCGGGGATCATCCAGTTCGCGAGATCGCCTCGCTCGCTCACCTGCATCGCGCCGAGGATCGCCAGATCGATGTGCCCGCCGCGGATCATGCCGAAGCTCTCCGCGCTCGAGAAGATCGCGCTCCCGGGGAGCATCGTCACCGTCTCCTTGCCGGCGTTGATGAGGTCCGCGTCGAGCTCGTTCTCGGCCGGGTAGGGGCCGATGCCGAGGAGGCCGTTCTCGCTCTGGAGGACGACCTCGACCCCCTTCGGGATGTAGTTGCTGCAGAGGGTGGGCATCCCGATGCCCAGGTTCACGTAGTAGCCGTCGCGCAGCTCCTGCGCCGCGCGCATCGCGACCTGGTCGCGCGTGAGGGGAGTCGTGCTCATGACGCTCCTTTCGTCGAGCGCGCCGTCGTGCGGCGCTCGATGCGTTTCTCGTAGCCCGTGCCCTGGAAGATGCGGCTCACGTAGATGCCCGCGGTGTGGATCGTGTCCGGATCGAGCGTCCCGACGTCGACCAGCTCCTCGACCTCGGCGATCGTCACCTTCGCCGCCGTCGCCATCATCGGGTTGAAGTTCATCGCCGTGTGCCGGTAGACGAGGTTGCCGAAGCGGTCGCCCTTCCACGCCTTGACGAGCGCGTAGTCGCCGCGAATGGCCGGCTCGAGCACGTAGGGGCGCCCGTCGAACTCGCGGGTCTCCTTCTTCGGCGAGTACTTCGCCACCGCCCCGCCGCCCGCCGCGTACCGGATGGGGAGCCCGCCGTCGCTGATCGCCGTGCCCACGCCGGTCGGCGTGTAGAAGGCGGGGATGCCCGCGCCACCGGCGCGGAGGCGCTCGGCCAGCGTGCCTTGCGGCGTGAGCTCCACCTCGAGCTCGCCCGAGAGGTACTGCCGCTCGAACTCCTTGTTCTCGCCGACGTAGCTCGAGATCATCTTCACGATCTGCTTGTTGCGCAGGAGAAGCCCGAGGCCGAAGTCGTCGACGCCGCAGTTGTTCGAGACGACGACGAGGCCCTTGGTCCCCTGCTCGCGCAGCGCGCGGATGGCGTTCTCCGGGATCCCGCAGAGGCCGAAGCCGCCGGCGAGGATCGTCGCGCCCTCCGGGATGTCACGCACGGCATCGGCCGCCGAAGCCATGACCTTGTTCATTGCGGGCGAAGGTAGTGAAGACTCGCCCCCGGTACAACGTCGAACCGGCGCTCGCTCAGCCGTCGACGTCGTCGATCGGCACGCGCATCGATGCGGGCGGGACGTCGGGCTCGGTGCCGGGCTCGTCGTCGCCGGGCTCGGTGACCGCCGGCGGCGGAGAAGCCTGCGGCGGCGGGTTGGCCCCGTGCGCCGTCGGCGCGGGCGTGACGAGCCCGCCGTGACCCGTCGTGCCGCGACGCCCGTGAGCGATCATCGCCGCGCCGTGGTGCTGCCGCGCGGCCGGGTTCTCGACGCACGCGCTCATGTGGGACGGGCAGCCGATGCGCACGTGGAAGTGGTCGTCGTGGGGGAGGGCGCCGTGAGGCTGCTGGAGGACCTCCGCCGCGCGCATGCGCACGTTGGCCGGAGCGCCGATGCGCTCGGCGTAAGCGAGCAGCCGGGCGCGGAGCGGCGCCGCGACGAAGAGGTGCGTCACGTGGGCCTCGGGATCGGTGACCATCGCCTGCACGAGGAGCCAGTTCTTCGCGTCGTCGAAGTACGCCCCGGGCCACGCCGCCGAGGTGCCGTCGCCGCGGAACTGGACGAAGTGCTTCGGGAGGAGCTGGCGCCCGCTGGCGCTGCGCACGAAGAACCCGATGTCGGCGTCCCGGCCGCTCTCGTGCGAACGGTGGCTGTCGATCTCGCCGCCGCCCTCGCGCGACAGGTGACCGACCGACGTGATCGCGTCGGGGTACTGGCGGCGCACCTGGCGCGCGGCGCGGTCGACCATGGTGACGAGCGGCTCGAGACCCCAGCGGACGTCGCCCGCGGAGTCGTTCGGCTCCACGCGCAGGTACGCGGTCTCCTCCAGGTGCGATCCGCCGAGGAGGTGTCCCTCGGTGGGCGAGCCGACGCTCCTTCCGAACCGAAGCGCGGCCGGTCCGAGGGACCCGATGCGCGCGGTGGGGTGGTGCTTGGCGCTCCCCGGAAATGCGCCCGTGGAGAAGGCGCCGGTCGAGAACGTCATGCTCCCGAGGAGGGCGGCGAGGGCGAGAGGGAGGGGGCGCACGTTGATCGACCCAGAGCACGCTGGGTGAAAAAGGGCCAAGTATGTGCGGCGTCCCGCGGCGGGTGATCGGCCCTCAGGCGCCCGGGATCGCCGCGTCCCGCGGATGACCCTGCGCGACGAACCGGACGACGGACCGGAGGACCTCGGGATCCCGCAGGATGCGCTGATGCCCGAGCCCGCGGGTACGAACCAGCTCCGCTCCGGGCCACGCGGCGGCCACCGCCTCGCCGCACGCGACGGGCACCTCCCGGTCGTTCTCGTCGTGGACGACGAGGAGCGGTCCGCGCATCACCGAGGCGAGCCGCTCGGCGCGCACGTCCTCCATCGGCACGCCGAAGCGCGCGGCGAGGCGGCGGTGCACGCGGAGGCGGACCGCCTCGGGCAGGCCGAGGGTGGTCGACAGCTTGCGCGTGAAGTCGCGGAGGTCGACCGGAGGCGCGATCATCACGAGGCGGGTCGCGAGAGGCCGCTCGCGGCTCGCCCAGAGAGCGGAAGCTCCGCCCATCGAGTGCGTGACGATGGCGTGGAAGGGCCCGAAGGTCTCTGCGGCGCGCTCGATCGCCTCGGCGAAGTGGAAGAGCGAGGCGCGCTCGCCGGGGCTGTCGCCGTGCCCGGGAGCGTCGAACGTGACGACGCGGAAGCCGAGGGCAGTGAGCGGCTCGACGAGCGCGCCGAGCTGCGAGCCGCGTCCTTCCCAGCCGTGCACGAGGAGCACCCGCGGCCGGTCCGGGTCGGCCCCCCACTCCCACGCGACGAGCCTCCCGTAGCTCGTCGCGAACCGGGACCGTCGCGCCGTGAGCAGCACGTCCCACTCGGCGGCGGGCCGCGGACGACGCGTCGGGGTGAGGAACATGCGCTCGGCCACCGCCGCTGCCCCCGCCGGGGAGACGCGGGAGAGGAGGCGCATCCCGCCCTTCACCACGCGGAACGGCATGGGTGGCGTCTTCGGAGTACGAACGGTCGTGCTGTTATCGGTGCGCACGGATGCGACGGAGGTCGTCATGGCGAAGGCTCCTGGGTTCCTGAGGGCGGGGAGAGCGGAACGGCGGGCGAAGACGAAGGAACGGGGTGACGGACGCGGACCGGATCAGTGCTGCGTGGCGCGAGCGTCGTCGAAGACACGCTCGACGGCGGCGCGAAGCCGGCTTTCGACGGCGGGGTCGCGCAGGAGGCGACCGAGGAGGACGCCCCCGTAGGCGAGCGTCAGGAGCTCCTGGGCCGTCTGCTCGGCATCGAGGTCGGCGCGAAAGTGCCCCTCTTCGACGGCGATGCGAATGGCGGTGGACAGGGTGCCAAGCCAGTCCCGCTGCGTTGCGGCCAGCCTGTCCCGGACAGGTCCGGGACGGTCGTCGAGGTCGGCGATCGAGGCGACGAAGACGCACCCGCCGGGCATGAAGTCGGCGTTCGCCCAGCGCAGCCAGTTGTCGAGCAGGGCGCGGAGCCGGGGCTCGCCGCGCTTCTGCCGCAGGGCGGGGGCGACCACCTTCGCCACGAAGCGATCGGCCGCCTCGTCGAGGACGGCGATCTGGAGCGCCTCTTTGCTCGCGAAGTGCGCGAAAAGACCGCTCTTGCTCATGCCTGCGCGCTCGGCGAGCGTCCCGATGGTCACGCCTTCGAGGCCGACCTCGCTGGCGAGGCCGAGCGCGTGGCTCAGCACGGCTTCGCGGGTGGAGGCGCCCTTCGACACAACCGAGATGATAGTACGACCGTTCGTTTTGACAAGGCCCGCCCCCGAAACGACGATCTCCCTGTCGTTTCGGACGGGTCCGCGGCCCGGGGTCCTCCGGGATGGGTATCCTCCGGGGACCCGTGCCGACCGACAGCCTGTTCCCGTCCTCCCGTTTCTCGGTCAGCGAGCGCCGAGCGATCCTCGTCGGCCGGGCGACCGAGATGCGCGAGCTCGAGAGGGCCTACGCCTCGGCGCGCGAGAAGAAGCAGGCGCGGACGGTGACCGTCCTGGGCGCGACGGGGATCGGCAAGACCCGCCTCGTTCGCGACTTTCTCGTGCGGTCCCGCGACGGTGGGCAGGCGCCCCGCGTGTTCCGTGGGACGGCGCGCGAAGGGGGCCCGGCCTACGAGGTGTTCGCCCGGGCCCTCCGGGCCCGGTTCGGGATCGTCGAGGGCATGGACACCGAGGCGGCCAAGGCGCAGGTGCGCGCCCAGGTGGCCGCGGTGCTCGACGACCGCAAGGTCGGCGACGTCGCGTACTTCCTGGGGCAGCTGCTCGACCTCGAGTTCCAGGACTCTCCGCTCATCAAGGCGGTCGAGGGCGACGCCCAGCAGCTGCGCTCGATGCGCCGCGCGGTCATCAAGAGCTTCCTCGAGATCGACGCCGCCAAGGCCACCGAGCCGCTCGTCCTCGTGTTCGACGATCTGCAGTGGGCCCACGACGACTCGCTCGAGCTCCTCGCCTACCTCGTCGAGAACCTCCGCGGTCCCATCCTCACGCTGTGCATCGCGCGCCCCGAGATGCTCGCGCGCCGCGACGGCTGGAAGCGGCACGGCGGAGAGCGGCACGTCGTCACCGAGCTGTCGCCGCTCAGCGATCCCGAGGCGGCGGCGGTGGTGCAGGACCTCCTCGCCCCGTGCGCCGAGGCCGACGGCGTCGAGGAGCTCATCGACGAGGCGGTGGTGCTCGCGGGCGGCAACCCGGCGCTCCTCGAGCAGATCGTGCGCATCTACCACGACACCGGCGTGCTCGAGACGACCGACGACTTCGGCGACGAGCGCTGGAGCGTGCACATCGAAAAGCTCGAGCAGGTGAAGCTCCCGCTCAGCGTGGAGGACGCGGTCCAGGCGCGCATCGCGGCGCTCGCGCCCGAGGAGCGCGGCCTGCTCGAGCGCGCGGCGGCGATGGGCGGCGTCTTCTGGCTCGGGGGGCTCATCGCGATCCACCGGCAGACCGAGTCGCCGCCGGAGGTGTGGGAGGGCGGCGAGGCGGAGGACGTGGTCCTCGTGCGCCAGCTCCTCACCGACCTCGTCGAGCGCGACTACGTGCTGCGCCTCCCCGACAGCACCTTCGCCGGCGACGAGGAGTACGTCTTCAAGCACAACCTCGAGCGCGAGGCGCTCGTGCGCCTCTCGTCGCCCGCCGGCACGCGGCGGTACCATCGCGCCATCTCCGAGTGGCTCGCCTTCCGTGAGAGCGTCGACGGCAGCGAGGAGTACCTCGAGATGCTCGCGCGCCACCGCGAGAAGGCCGGCGCGGTGGCGCTCGGGGCGGCGGCGTACATCAAGGCGGGGGACGTGGCGCGCTCCAAGTACGCGAACGCGAAGGCGGCCGAGCTCTACGCGAAGGGCCTCGCGCTCCTCGAGCAGTGCGACCACGTCGACGAGGACCTGCGGCTGACGGCGCTGCACCACAGCGGCGACGTGCTCCAGTCGCTCGGGCGAAACGACGAGGCGTACCGCGCCTTCGTCGAGATGCTGACCCGCGCGTGGCGTCTCGATCTGCGGAGCAAGGGCGGGGCGGCGCACTCGCGCATCGGGCGCCTCTACCGGGAGACGGGGCGCCTCGAGGAGGCGAGCCGACAGCTCACGGCGGCGCTCGCGCTCTTCGGGCAGGCCGAGGACGAGCGCGGGATCGCGAGCACGCTCGACGACATCGGCAAGCTCCACTGGCTGAAGGGCGACTACCCGCTGGCCCTCGAGTACACGCTGCGGAGCCTCGCCATGCGGCGCAAGCTCGGCGACCGGCGGAGCATCGCGCTCTCGCTCAACAACCTCGGCCTCGTGCACCAGGACTCGGGCAACTACAAGGGCGCGCTCGAGGCCTTCGAGCAGGCGCTCCGCATCCGGCGCGACATCGGGGATCTCGTCGGCGTGAGCATCACGCTGAACAACCTCGGTACGGTCGCGCAGGACGTCCGCGACGACAAGAAGGCGCTCGGGCTCTTCCAGGAGGCGTACGAGGTCGCCAAGGAGACCGGGGACCGGAACCGCATCGCGCTCATCCTCACGAACCTCGGCGAGACGCACAATCGCCTGGGCGATCCGGTGAAGGCGATCGGCATGCTGAAGCAGGCCGAGGATCTGGCCGACGAGCTGGGCGACCGGCTCGGTCTCGCGGAGGCGGTGCGGGGCCTCGGCAAGGCGTACCTGGCGCAGCGCGAGTACACGAAGGCGCGCGAGTGCACGCAGCGCGCGGTGGAGCTCTTCTCGGAGACGGAGAGCAAGGTGCAGCTCGGCGTCGCGCTCCGCTCGCTGGGCGAGGTGACGACGGCGGGGAGCGCGGGCGGCGCCGGGCTCCGCGACGCGTCGGATCACCTGAAGCGATCGATCGCGATCTTCGAAGAGGTCGGCAACGAGGTGGAGCTCGCGAGGAGCTGCCGCGCCTACGCCGAGCTGCTGCGCCAGACGCCCGAGCACGCGAACGATCCCGGCATCGCGTCGGAGGCGAAGCTGCTCTCGAAGCGCGCGGAGGAGATCTTCGCCAAGATGCGCGCGAGCGCTTTCGGGGGAGAGGCGCTCTTCGCGCGCTGAGGTGAGGCCGGTCGCTCGAAACCCGCTAGGATCCGGGGACGGAGGCCTCGCATGCTGCTTCGCGCTTCTCTGGCTTGCTCGCTCGTGATGCTCGGTTGCATGCTCGGAGGGCAGGGATGCGGCGGCACGATCGCGCCCGTCACCGGCGGCGACGGCGGCAGTGGCAGCGGAAGCGGCAGTAGCAGCGGTGGAGCGGTGGACAGCGGGGTGCCGGTCGCGGACGCCAACCCTCTCCCCGACTCGGCGGCCGTTCCGGATGCGCCGATCATCGGCCCCTGTGAGCCGGACGGGGTCCCGTGCAGCTTCGCCGCCCAGTGCTGCGTCAACGTGTGCAGCGGGGGCGTGTGCGGCGGGACGACGCCGCCGAGCTGCCTGGGCGACGGGAGCTCCTGCGGGTCGTCGACCGAGTGCTGCAGCGGTCAGTGCTCCGGCGGCGTCTGCACCGAGCCGACGGTCTCGTGCGCCGTCTCGAGCAACGCCAACGAGTGCGACGTGTGCCTGGCGGAGAGCTGCTGCTCGCCGCTCTCCGCGTGCGAGAGCGTCCCGGAGTGCGGCGAGAGCCAGTCGTGCTTCGACAGCTGCTACACGGGGCCCGGTTCGGGGGCGAATTGCGCTTCCAAGTGCTCCGCGGAGTACCCGACCGCGCAGGGGGCGACCCTCGAGCAGTGCGCGGTGCAGAGCTGCCTCACCGAGTGCGAATAGCGGCTCGCTCGCGGAGCACGGCGGGGAGCTTGATCAGGTCGAACGGCTTCTCGATCACCGGCAGCCCCACCTCGTCGACGAACTTCCGCGCGCGCTCGGTGAAGGCACCTCCGGTCACGAAGACGAAGCGCTGCGCGAGGTCGGGCTGCTCCCGCGCCATGCGCTCGTGGACGTCCATCCCGCTCACGTCGGGCATCATCAGGTCGCAGAGGACGACGTCGACGCGCGGCTCGCCGGCGAGGGCGGCCAGCGCGGCCCGACCGCTCGTGGCGGTCGTCACCTCGAACTCGTCGGCGAGCGCGATGGCGAGCGTGCGCCCGATCGCGATCTCGTCGTCGACGACGAGGAGCTTCAGGCGTCGCGCCTCCGCGGCCGGAGCACCCTCGACCGCCGCGCGCACCGGCGGCGGCTCGACCGACGTCGCGGGTGGGAGGACGACGCGAAACGTCGCCCCCTCGCCGGTCCGGCTCTCGGCGGTGATCTGTCCGCCGAGCGAAGTCACGATGCCCTGGCAGATCCAGAGGCCGAGCCCCGTCCCGAGCCCCACCGGCTTCGTCGTGAAGAACGGATCGAAGATGCGGTCGAGGATCTCTCCGGGGATGCCCGGTCCGGTGTCGCTCACCTCCACGACCACCTGACCGTCCTGCTTCGTCGTGGCCCGGACCCGGATGACGTTCTCGGCCGCGTCCCCCACCTCGAGCGCCTGCGCCGCGTTGACCAGGATGTTGAGAAAGACCTGACCGAGGCGCGCCTCGGTCGCGAGGACCGGCGCCACGTCGCCGTATTCCTTCACGAGGCGCGCCCGGTGACGGATCTCGTTCCAGGCGAGGTTGATGCTGGCGTCCATGACGCGCCGGACGTCGACCGGTCCGCGGTCCTCCTCGCCGGCGCCGCGCGTGAACGTCCGCAGGTCGCGGACGATGTCGCGCATGCGCGCGGAGCCCTCGCGCGCCACGTCGATCATCGAGACCACGCGGGCGAGCTCCTCGCCGACCACCGCCGCCTCGCCGCCCAGCTCGTGGAGGCGCGCTCCGAGCGGGGGAAGCCGCCGCGAGGCGACCATGTCGAGGTTCGTCATCACGTAGGCCAGCGGGTTGTTGATCTCGTGCGCCACGCCCGCCGCCAGCGCTCCGACCGACACCATGCGATCGGCCAGGAGGAGACGCGCCTGCATCTGCTTTCGCTCGGTGAGGTCGCGCCCGAAGACGATGACGTTCGGCTTGCCGTCGTACTCGAGGATCATCGACACGATCTCGGCGTAGACGACCGCGCCGTCCTTCCGCAGCATGCGATACTCCTGGGGGGCCAGCGCGCCGCGCGCCTCCGCCAGGCGCGCCCGGCGCCGCTCGAGGATGGGGCGATCCTCCGGGTGGATGAACACGTCGATGGGCGCGCCGAGCATCTCCTCCGGCACGTCGTACCCGAGGAGCGATGCCAGGGCCGGGTTCGCGTAGACGATGCGCCGATCGTCGGGTGGATACACCGCGATCGCGTCGGGTGCGTTCTCGATGAGGTTCCGGAAACGATTCTCGCTCCGCTTCAGCGCGTCCTCGGCCTGATGACGCTCGGTGATGTCGTCGATGATCGATGCCACGCCCATGACCCGCCCCGTGTCGTCCACCAGGGCCGTGTTGTACCAGTCGCAGAGGATGACGCGCCCGTCCTTCGTCAGGTTCGGGTTGGTGCTCCGCTCGCCCCCGCGCCTCGCGAGGAGAGCCCGGAAGACGTCGACGATGGCCTCCCGCGCGGGCGGGGGGACGAGCAGCTCGAAGGACGGCTTGCCGAGCACCTCCTCGCTGGTCCACCCGAAGATGCGCGTCGCGGAGTCGTTCCACTCGACGACGTTCCCGTCGGGGTCGAACCCCACGACGCCGAGGGGGCTCCGCCGCACGTGGAGTGTGAGGCGCTGCTCCGAGGCCTGCAGCGCGCTCGCGGCGCGGAACCGGTCGCTCACGTCCTCGGCGAGCCCCATGCCCCCGATGACCGCCGCACGGGCGTCGCGCAGCGGCGCCACGCGGAGCGACAGCATGATCTGCGCGGCGCTCGTCGTCGCGTCGTAGGGCCCCTCGTAGAGCCCCGTCTGGCCGGCGATCGCGCGCGCGAGCGTCGGCTGCAGGCGCTGGTCGCGGAGCGTGGTCATGTC
The DNA here is from genome assembly GCA_050012715.1 of Polyangiaceae bacterium. Classification (GTDB taxonomy): domain Bacteria; phylum Myxococcota_A; class Polyangia; order Polyangiales; family Polyangiaceae; genus Palsa-1150. The sequence continues at coordinate 7,060 of JBEKGQ010000047.1, read as the reverse complement.
GAGACCGCGCAGGAGCTCGGGGCGAGACCGGAGGATGTCCACGAAGCGCGGGTTGAAGTCGGTGATGACGAGGCGGCGGTCGTAGAGGAAGACGCCCACCGGCGCTTGCTCGAAGAGCGTGCGGTAGCGCTGCTCCGATTCGCGTAGCGCCTCGGAGACGTCGTTCGGCACGGGCACGCTCTTCCCCCCTCGGACGATGATAGGGGAGGCGACGCGGATCGGACAGCCGAGGCGAACGATACCTCGCCGGTCGCGCGCGGCACCGGTCCCGCGGGTCTCAGAGGGGCGCCGCCACCAGCGGACTGCTGAACTCCGAGGTACGGGCGCAGCTGCCGCTCCCGTAGAGGGCGGCGTGTGCGTCCTCCGGCCCCAGCACCGCTCCGAGTTTCTCCTCGGCGTCCTTCGCGACCCCGGTCATGACGAGAAAGGCGGCGGCGACCGGATCCCCGGCGGGTACGGCGGACGGATCCAGCAGCCCTGCCCTCGCGGCGGCGACCGCGCGCATCGCCCGGTCGGCGGCCGCGGGGTCCGCGGTCTTCTCCGCGTTGAGGATGATCTGGGGGCACAGGTCGAGGCCGAGATTGTCGGCGGTCGCCGCGCTCCCGGCGGCCGTCGCGCAGAGGGGACGGATCTGGGCCCAGGCGTCGGCACGTGCGGCGATGAAGGCGCTCTGGATCGCCGGAACGTCCTGCGGCGCGAGACCGAGCCTACCCATCGCCTCGGGCGTCGGGGTGAACGTGGCACACGGCAGCAAGTACCGAACCGTCCCCGTGCTCGCCAGCTGCTTCCAGTCGCTCGGCGACGGGTCGCGCCGGGCGCGCCGTCGCGCCTGCGACGACTGACTGGCGTCGGCGGCGGCCATTCGCTCGGCCTCGAGCGCCTGCTCGACGCGGGACTCGTCGCTCGTCGCGAACGTCAGCCTCTGGGAGCACTCCTGCAGGCTCGCGACGAGGTTGGCGTTCGCCACCATCGCCGGATCGTCGCCCGCGTCCGGGTCTCGGTCGCGCGTGTCGTTTGCGTCGCGCGCGGCCCGTCGCGACGTCACTTCGGTGAGGCGGGGATCCCACCACTCGATCGTGGCTACGGCCGACCCGAGCCCGACGACGCCGCCGATGAGTGCGAACAGGGCCTCCGCTCGGGTCATGACGATCAAAGGGTGCGGCCGGCGGGGGCCGTCGGCCCGGCGGTTCGTCGGCGAGCAGCGACGACCCGTCGGACAGGCGTCCCGCCGTGCTCGCCTCGGACCTCAAGGCGGGAGCCGGGGCGCCTCGTCAGAGCGCGAAGGGTACGGTCACCCGGAGGTCCACGCGGCGGAGCGAGCCGAACGCGCTCCCATCGACGCCGTTGCCGTACCGCAGCGCATAGACCTCGTCGAACATGTTGTAGACGTCAATCGCGACCTCGGGATGCAGCGGCGCGAGATCGAAGCGATGCCGGAGCGTGACGTCGACCACGGAGTGCGGGGTGACGGTGAGGTCGTCGTTGGCGCCGGTGCGCATGCCGCTGCCGTAGTTGAAGTGCGCCGACAGGTGCGTCATGCGGCGGTCGTCGTGGAGGTCGACGGCCACGTTGGCCGTCCACCGCTGCACGTGATCGAGGATGACCCAGCCATTGAAGGCCAGCTCCGCCGGCGTGAAGAGATACCTCTCCGAGTCGGTGCCTTGTCCTTGCCCGATCTGCCAGCCCGCGTTGGCGAAGCCGTCGACCCAGTGATCGAGCGCGACCTTGGCCCACGCCTCGACGCCGGTGGCCCGGCCGCGGGCGAAGTTGTAGCTCTCGTAGAGGTTCGAGGTGCCGACGGGCTGGCGGTCGAGGAGGTCCTGCGAGAGGCGTCCCCAACCCGTGAGGCCGAGGGTCGCGCGGTTGAAGAGTCGCTGTTCGGCGCCCACCTCCGCGACCTCGTCCCGCTCCGGCTTGAGGTCCACCGGCAACGTCTGGCCGGCGAGCCCCGGCTGGAGGATGCGCGCGGCGACCGCCGCGTCGAGCGAGATCGGCGGCTGCCAGAGGTAGCCCGTGAACGCGTGAACGACGAGGTCGCGGCTGACCGCGTACGACGCGCCGAGGCGACCGCTGGGACCGGCGAGCGAGAGGCCGGGCTCGTTCGTGCCCGGATAGGTCGTGCGCTGGAAGTCGGCGCGCGCGCCGGGCAGCACGGTCCAGTCTCCGAACGTGAGGAGGTCCTGGACGTAGGCCCCTCCGGAGAGGGTGTCGATCCGATTGCGGCCCGAGACCGTCGCCGCCGGATCGACTCCGCCCAGCGGCGAAGCATCGTCGCGAGAGTAGGACGTGTATCCGACGTTGCCCTCGGTGAGGTCCATGACCACGCCCGCCTTCCACCGCTGGTGGTCGCCGGCGGTCCACGCGTAGTCGAGGATGCTCCCTTCGTGGAGCTCGTCGCGGCTGACGGTGGCGCACGTCGAGCCGGGATCGGCGGTCGGGCCGAGCGCGGCCGCCGGATCGCAGAAATTGTTCCCGTAGGACTCGCGCACGTACGGCGCGACGTGAAGGGCGTCCGAGGCGCCGACCCGGCGCGTGTAGCCGACGGCGACGAAGACGTCGCGCTCGTCCTCGGTCGGGTGCGCGTCGTAGGGGACGAAGGGCGGCGGCGTGTTGCCGTAGGCGTCGTTCCCACGCACCGCGTTGGGGGGGCCCTCCGACAGCGGCAGCAGGTTGGGATCGATGGGGACCTGGTAGTGCGACGCGACCGCGCCGGAGATGACCTCGAGGCGGTTCCGGTCGTCGATGACGTAGTCGGCGCGCGCGAAGCCGGTCCACTTCTGCATCGCGTCGTTCAGGATCGGCGTGGCCGAGGGGGGATCGAGCCCGCGGTTCGTGGTGTCGAAGGCCCCGCCGACGAGGAGGCTCACCTTGCCGATGCGCTGGGAATAGTCGAAGGACGGCTCGGCGTGCTGGTAGCTCCCGTAGACCATCTGCACCTGACCGGCGGGCGCGCCGGCGGCCTGGCGGGTCGTGATGTCGACCACCGCGCCGAGGGCCCCGCCGTACTCCGCGGGGAACCCGCCGGTCGTCACGCGGATCTCGCGCACCATGCGGAGCGGGATGAGGGACTGAAACTGGCCGAGCGGGAGCGTGCCGAGCGGGATGCCGTCGATCACGTAGGACTCGTTGCCGTCCATGGTGCGAGCGTGCATGAGGCCGAAGGAGTCCTGGACGAAGCCCGGCTGCGTGTTGAGGATGTCCGGGAGCTGCAAGGTGTCGCCGCCGGGGAGGGAGTCGAGCATCTGGCGCGTGACGACGGCGGTGCTCGCGGGGATGCGGCTCGGCTCGGGCGACGTTCCGCGCACTTCGACTTGCTGCGGCTGCGTCGCGGCCGCGCTCGGCGAGGGACTCGGCGCCGCCGACGGCGGATCGTCGGCGGCGGCGGCGGTCACGTGCGTCGCCGCGACGCAGGTCGCGGCGAGGGCCAGGAGTCTCGGCGCGGCGGGACACGGGGTCCTCATGGGCAACCCCCGTCCGCGTCGTCCGCGGCGCCGCCATCCGGGCACGTGGGCAGCTCCGGGCAGCCGCCCTCGGCGTCCACATCGCCGCCATCGGGGCACACCCACGGCCAGTAGGAAGGGCCCGGCTCGGGGTTGCCGGTTCCGTCGTAGAGGCCGAGCCCACACGCCCCGAGCGGGATGGTCGCGAGGGCCGTCAGGAGCAGGAGCCGCTTCAACCCATGCCTCGCAAGCTCGCGGCGTATGTCTAAGCCAGGCGGTCGCGATTGCAAGATCCCGCGCCGTGCGGCGGCGCTGGGGTGGGCCGCCTTCTGCATGCGGAGGGCTCGTCGACGCCGACTCGTGACTCCGGTAAGAAACCTGGGCCATGGCCAAGAGCGCAGCCCTCCGCGAGCTCGACGACGTCTTCGAGGAGCTCGACGCCCTCCTCAAGAACCCCGACGTGGGCGCCGAGCTCGCCGACCGGGGCGTGAACGTCTCGCTGGCGATGACCCTCGCCGACGGGCTCCGCGCGTACGTGGACGGCGACAAGGAGAAGGCGCTGCTCGAGCTCGGGACGGCGACCGACGAGATCGCGGCGCGGATGACGCGGTCGTCGGGAGCGGCGACGTCGTGAGCGTCCCGCATCCGGAGCCGATCAGCGGCGCTTCCTACTCGGCGGTGGAGCTGTCTCCGGGCGACGGGGAGGTGGTCCTGCTCGACCAGCGACGCCTGCCGCAGGCCGAAGAGTACCTGCGACTGACCCGCGTCGAGGACGTGGCGCAGGCCATCGAGACGCTCGCGGTCCGCGGCGCGCCGGCGATCGGCGTGACGGCGGCGTACGGCGTGGTCCTCGGGGCGGCGCGGGGCGATGACCCGGGCGAGACCGCGGCGAGGCTGCGGCGGACGCGTCCGACGGCGGTGAACCTGGCGTGGGCGCTCGACCGCATGGCCCGCGTGGAGAGCCGCGACCTCGCGTCGCTCGCGGCCGAGGCGCGGGCGATCCATCGCGAGGACGTCGAGGCGTGCCGGGCCATGGGCCGCATCGGGGCCGCGCGCGTGCCCGACGACGCGACGGTGCTCACCCACTGCAACGCGGGCGCCCTCGCGACGGGAGGCTACGGGACGGCGCTCGGCGTCATCCGCGCGGCGCGGGAGCAGGGCAAGCGCGTGCGCGTCGTGGCGTGCGAGACGCGACCCGTCCTGCAAGGGGCGCGGCTCACGGCGTGGGAGCTCGCGAAGGACGGCTTCGACGTGACGCTCGTCACCGACTCGATGGTCGCGCCGCTCCTCCGCCGGGGGGGCGTGAGCCTCGTCGTCGTGGGCGCCGACCGCATCGCTCGGAACGGCGACCTCGCGAACAAGATCGGTACCTACGGCGTCGCCTGCCTCGCCCAGCTGCACGACGTGCCGTTCTACGTCGCGGCGCCCTTCAGCACGGTCGACCTCGCGTGCCCCGACGGCGACGCGATCCCCATCGAGCAGCGCAGCGAGCGCGAGGTGCTCTACCTCGGCGAGCGCGCGGTCGCGCCCCTCGCGGCCAACGTCCGCGCCGACAACCCGGCGTTCGACGTGACGCCGGCGCGGCTCGTGCGCGCCATCTTCACCGAGCGCGGCGAGGTGAGCCCCCCGAGCGAGGGCCGCCTCCGGGCCCTGTGCTAGACCGTCGGGGGAACGAGCGATGTCCACCGCGCCCCCCAGCCGCTTCGCCCCCAAGCCCGCGTGGCTCAAGGTTCGCGCGCCCGGCGGCGACCGCTACACCGCGCTGAAAGAGACGTTCCGCAGCCTCGATCTGCACACCGTCTGCGAGGAGGCGCGCTGCCCGAACGTCGGCGAGTGCTGGGGGGAGGGGACGGCGACGGTCATGCTCCTCGGCGACACGTGCACCCGCGGATGCCGCTTCTGCGCGGTCACGACCGGGCAGCCGCGCGGAGCGGTCGACGTGCGCGAGCCCGAGCACGTGGCGCGCGCGCTGTCGCGTATGCCGCTCCGGTACGTCGTGATGACGATGGTCGACCGGGACGATCTGCTCGACGGCGGCGCGTCGCACATGGCGCGCACGGTGCGGCGCCTGCGCGAGCTGAGGCCGGAGATGCTGCTCGAGACGCTCGTCGGCGACTTCGGCGGCCACCTCGCCGACGTCGACACCACGGTCGACGCCGGCCCGAACGTATGGGCGCACAACCTCGAGGTCGTGCGGCGGCTGCAGCGGTCGATCCGCGACGTGCGCTGCAGCTACGAGCAGTCGCTCGGCGTCCTGCGTCGCGCCAAGGAGCGCGGGCAGCCGGGGATGCTCACCAAGAGCTCCCTCATGGTCGGCATCGGCGAGACGGACGACGAGGTGCTCGAGGCGATGCGCGACCTCCGCGCCGCCGGGGTGGACGTGGTGACGCTCGGCCAGTACCTCCGCCCGACCCCGAAGCACGCGCCGGTCGACCGCTTCGTCCCCCCGGAGCAGTTCGACGCCTATGCCCGGGAAGGGAGGGCCATGGGCTTCGCCTTCGTCGCGTCCGGTCCGCTCGTGCGGAGCTCCTACAAGGCGGCCGAGGTGTTCCTGGCGTCGACGCTCCAGTCGGGCGGCGAGGAGCCGGTGTTCGAGGCGCTCATTCCCGAGCGCGCCCTCGTCCGGCGCTGACGCATCGAGTCCAAGAAGCGCCCCGCGAGGGCCGCCGAGCCCGCGAAGTAGGCTACTTCTGCCGGGCTCGTCTAGCCTTCGGTCATGGAGGCGCTTCCGGAGACCGACCGGCTGGCCACCCTCTCGCCGGAGGACTGGCGAACCCTGGGCCAGCGGCTCAAGGCGATCGGCTATGCCGCCGAGGCGTCCGAGCCCATCCGCTCGCTCGTCTCCCACGCGATCAACCCCCAGCGCGCGCCGATGGCGAAGTGGCACGCCCGCCGCGTCACCGAGCCCTGGGGGCCCGCGCTCCGCATGCTGCTCCTGTCGGATCCGGTGACGGAAGCGGAGGCCAACGCCGTCCTCGGTGAGGGGCTCCCGCTCCAGTGGCTTCTGTCCGCCGGGCTCCTCGTCCGCACCGGAGAGGGGACGCTCGTCTCGCCGTACGTGACGAGCGTGGCGGGGAAGAACGTGATCCTCTGCGACCACCTGTCGTCGGGGGACGAGGCCGTGATGGGGCCGAGCCTCACGACGCTGCAGCTGGTGCGCGCGAGCCGTCCCGCCCGACGCGCCAAGAACGCGCTCGACGTGGGCTGCGGTGCGGGGACCGCCGCCATCTTGCTGGCGCACGACTGCGACCGGGTGGTCGCGACGGACATCAGCGCGCGCGCGGTCGACCTCGCGCGGGTCAACGTGTGGATGAACGACGTCGGCAACGTCGACGTGCGCCTCGGGGACCTGTTTGCTCCGGTCGAAGGGGAGACGTTCGACCTCGTCGTGGCGCAGCCGCCGTGCCTCGCCCGCCCCCCGGAGTCACCCGCGACGACGTTCCTCGTCGGAGGCTCGCGCGGGGACGAGCTGGCGCTGCGGATGCTCGGGGAGCTGCGGCCCCACCTCGCTCCGGGCGCGACCGCGGTGCTGATGATGGAGTGGCCCATCCTCGAGGAGGACCCGCCGCTGCCCGATCGCCTCGGCGACGCTCTCGAGGCGGGCGACGCCAGCTTGCTCG